>NZ_JBIWJT010000026.1:0-137563 GCF_044765325.1 Embleya sp. NPDC127516
TCACCCCAGGGACTGCGAGGGTCCCCGGTTCCGGCTTCTCGTCGCGACGACGGTGGTCACCCACCGTCACCGAAACGCGTCCCCGAATTCGGCGGAGGCGATCGTGTCGACCGGGTGGCCGACGTCGAGCCGATCGCCTGTCGCAGAACACTAGTCACAGGCGTGTCACGACCATCACCATTGGCCTCTGCATTGCCAAAACTTTACCAAGGTCACCGTTTCCTTCTCCCCGTATCACGGGAAAAGCGCCCGGATTCCCGAAAGTCGATCTTGAGCCGTTTGGCGCATATTGCCGGCGTATGACCAACCGGAAGGTCCCTTATCGGCCGCCGGCTAAGCTGCGACCCGCAACGACGACGGCGTCCCGGGCGCCGCGCGAGGAGCCGACGAGGAGTTGTACGACGTGGACGTTCTGCGGCAGATCCTGCTGGTCCTGCACATCGTGGGCATTGCGTCCCTGCTCGGCGGCTTCCTCACCCAGATGTCCGGGCTGCGCACCGGCGACGTGCGGATCGTGCCCGCGATGACGCACGGTGCGCTGACCATGCTCGTCACCGGTCTGGCGCTGGTCGGGGTGGTCCAGGCGGGCCTGGACCAGGACGTGGACAACGCCAAGATCGGCACCAAGCTGGTGATCCTGCTGGCGATCCTGCTGCTGGTCTGGGGCAATCGCGCCGCGGACCGGGTCTCCCCGAAGGTCCTCGGCGCGATCGGCCTGCTGACCGTGGCGAACATCGCCATCGCCGTCATGTGGACCTGAGCCGGCGCCGGGCCCGCCGGCTCACCGCCCGGGCGCGTCCTCGATCTCTCGCCGAATGCGCTAGGCGGTGTCCACCACCCGGAACACCTCGGCCATCCGCCCCGCGCCCAGACCGAACCGCAGGGCATTGCGGCCGAGCATCCCGGTGACCTCCTCGCGCAGCCCGGACAGATGACTCGTCTGACTCGCGTGCGACAACAGCGCCGCCATCTTGCGCTCGAACACCGCGCTCACCTCGACCGCGTGGTCCGGATCCCCCGTCGGCGACAACCACGTCTCCGGCACGGTCCACTCCCGCAGTCCCTCCGCGTCCAACAGCTCGGGGTGCGCGAAGGGGTTCCGGGCGTCCGGGTAGATCGCCCGCATCGCCGCCTCGCCCGCCTCCAGATGATCCGGATGGCTGGGCGCGAGCCGCGTCCAGTCCCGCTCGGGGCTGGGGATCACCATGCGCTGCGGCCGCACCTGCCGAATCACCCGGGTGATGTCGCGCCGCAGTTCGAGGGTCGCGGCCAACCGCCCGTCCGGGTAGCCGAGCCAGTGGAGCCGCTTCACCCCCACGTGCGCCGCCGCCGCGGTCTGCTCGGCCCGCCGGATCCCGCCGATCTCGGATCGCGGCACCGCCGGGTCGAAGCCGCCCGCGTCCCCGTCGGTGACCAGGCAATAGCTCACCTCGATGCCGGCCTCGGTCCAGGTCGCCACCGTCCCCGCCGCCCCGTAGTCGATGTCGTCCGGGTGCGCGGCCAACACCAGCACCCGTTCCACGTCACGATCGTCCAGCACGATGTACTCCCTTGATCGGATCGATCCCCGACCGGTGATCCACCGATCCCGATCGACGTGATGCCGGCGGCGAAAACCCGTCGTCGGCGCAATGATCTCCGCTCTGTACAAAGGGCCGAGCACGACTCGCTTGTTACCCACCTAGACTCGGGGAACGATGAGCAGCCTCTTCGACGACATCCCCCTGCCCGGTTTCGAGACCGCGGCCAAGAAGTCCCCCACGAGCCCCGCGGACGACATTCCGCTGCCGCCCGAGCCGGACGAGAACCACGTGTACGGCCTTCCGGAGGACTATCCGGACGACCTGTACGAAGGGCAGTACGCACCGCCGCCCGAACCGCGCGACACCTACTACCGCAACGGCGCGCCGCGCCCGGTCGTGGATCCGGCGCGGCTGCTGGACGGAATGAACCCGCAGCAGCGCGCCGCGGTCGTGCACGAGGGGTCCCCGCTGCTCATCGTGGCCGGCGCGGGCTCCGGCAAGACGCGCGTGCTGACCCACCGGATCGCGTATCTGCTCGCGGCCCGGGACGTGCACCCCGGCGAGATCCTGGCGATCACCTTCACCAACAAGGCCGCCGCCGAGATGCGCGAACGGGTCGAGGCGCTGGTCGGGCCGCGCACCCGGGCCATGTGGGTGTCCACGTTCCACTCGGCGTGCGTACGCATCCTGCGGCAGCAGTACAAGAAGCTCGGCATGAGCTCGTCGTTCTCCATCTACGACTCCGCCGACCAGCAGCGGCTGATGGCGATGGTCTGCCGCGACCTGGACCTGGACCCGAAGAAGTTCCCGCCGCGCAAGTTCAACGCCCAGGTCTCCAACCTCAAGAACGAGCTGGTCGACCACGAGGACTTCGCGGCGAAGGCGATCAACGAGACCGAGCGCATACTCGCTCAGGCGTACACGATGTACCAGGAGCGGCTGCGCCAGGCCAACGCGCTGGACTTCGACGACCTGATCATGACCACGGTGCATCTGCTCCAGGCGTTCCCGGACGTCGCGGAGCACTACCGGCGGCGTTTTCGACACGTGCTGGTCGACGAGTACCAGGACACCAACCACGCGCAGTACACGCTGGTGCGCGAACTGGTCGGCGGCGCGGCGGGCAGCGGCCCCCGGCGCACGGTCGACGGCGACCTGGTGAACCCTGCCGAGGCGGGCCTGGCCGAGATCGAACCGGCCGAGCTGTGCGTGGTGGGTGACGCGGACCAGTCGATCTACGCGTTCCGCGGCGCGACCATCCGCAACATCCTCGACTTCGAGGCCGACTACCCCGACGCCACGACGATCCTGCTGGAGCAGAACTACCGCTCGACGCAGACCATCCTCAGCGCGGCCAACGCGGTGATCGAGCGCAACAGCAATCGGCGCGCGAAGAACCTGTGGACGGACGCCGGCGAGGGCACCCCCATCGTCGGGTACGTCGCCGACGACGAGCACGACGAGGCCCAGTTCGTCGCGGACGAGGTGGACCGGCTCACCGACGCGGGCAAGACCAAGCCGGGCCAGGTCGCGGTGTTCTACCGGACCAACGCCCAGTCCCGCGTGTTCGAGGAAGTCTTCATCCGGGTCGGGCTGCCGTACAAGGTCGTCGGCGGTGTGCGCTTCTACGAGCGCCGCGAGGTCCGGGACGTGCTCGCCTACCTGCGGCTGCTGGCCAACCCGGACGACACCGTCTCGCTGCGGCGGATCCTGAACGTGCCCAAGCGCGGCATCGGCGACCGGGCCGAGGCGTGCCTGGAGGTGCTCGCCACCCGCGACCGGATCCCGTTCGCCCAGGCACTGCGCCGCGCCGAGGACGCGCCGGGCCTGGCCAAGCGGTCCGCCAACGCGGTCAAGGGCTTCGTGCAACTGCTCGACGACCTCACCGCGGTCGTGGACGGCGGCGCGGGCCCGGCGACCGTGCTGGAGGCGATCCTGGAACAGACCGGCTACCTGGCCGAGTTGCAGGCGTCCAGCGACCCGCAGGACGAGACCCGGATCGAGAACCTCCAGGAACTCGCGGCGGTGGCACTGGAGTTCGAACAAGCCCAGGCTCAGGAGGGTGGCTCCGGCACGTTGGCCGACTTCCTGGAGCGG
This sequence comes from Embleya sp. NPDC127516, assembly GCF_044765325.1. NCBI lineage: Bacteria > Bacillati > Actinomycetota > Actinomycetes > Kitasatosporales > Streptomycetaceae > Embleya > Embleya sp. NPDC127516. The sequence continues at coordinate 3,621 of NZ_JBIWJT010000026.1, forward strand.
GTCTCCCTGGTGGCGGACTCGGACCAGATCCCCACCGACGGCGAGGACGGCGGCGTGGTCACGCTGATGACCCTGCACACCGCCAAGGGCCTGGAGTTCCCCACGGTGTTCCTGACCGGTCTGGAGGACGGCGTCTTCCCGCACATGCGCTCGCTGGGCGACGCGAAGGAACTGGAGGAGGAGCGCCGACTGGCCTACGTCGGCATCACCCGCGCCCGGGAGCGGCTGCACGTCACGCTCGCGAAGATGCGCAGCGCGTGGGGCGCGCCGTCGTACAACCCGCCGTCGCGCTTCCTGGGCGAGTTGCCCGAGAAGCTGGTCGACTGGCGCGGTACGTCCCCGTCGGCGGCCAAGGCGCTGTCCGCGACCAAGTCGACGGTCGGCTCGCGCGGCGGCTTCGGCAAGGGCGCCCAGATCAAGGAGCGGCCGATCCTCGCGCTGTCCCCCGGCGACCGGGTCACCCACGACAAGTTCGGTCTGGGCACCGTGGTCTCCACCGCCGAGACCGGTGACAAGGCCAAGGCCACGATCGACTTCGGCGCGGGCGGCGAGAAGACCCTGCTGCTGCGCTACGCGCCGGTGCAGAAGTTGTAGCGCGCGAGCCTCCTGGCACGAACGCGGGCGGGCCGGGCCGCGTGCATCGGCCCGGCCCGCCCGCGTTCGTGCGAGGAACCGCCGGGGAGAGGGAGACGACCAGGCCTGTCCGGCGGATCTTGGTGGATCGGGCCGCCGGACAGGGCCTAGCCGGAGATCTGGATCTCGTAGGGCGCCGACTCCACACCGGAGGCGGACACCACGCACAACTCCACCCGGCCCGGGTCCACGTCGACCGGGACCGGGACCACCACGCACGCGTCGGAGGGGTTGGCGAAACCGGTGTCGGCCGGGATCAGCGGGGCGTGCACGTGCACCGCGCCGAACTTGACCACCACGCGTGCGAGCAGGTCCGCCTCGTGCGAGCCGCCCGCCGCGAGGTTGATCCCGCGCACCTCGATGTCGTCGCCCTGGCGCACCGCCGAGTCCAGGTCGCCGCGGGTGCGCACGCGGACCACGGACAGGATCACCGGGCGGTCGTTCTCGGCCAGCTTGCCCGCGAGGTAGGTGACCACCGAGACCAGGGCGAGCGCGACCAGCGTGGCGGGGATGTCCGGGAGCCGGTCCGGGTCGCGGGCCAGGCCGACCACGACGAAGCCCACCGCGACCAGGTTGACCAGGACGTACTGCGCGTCCACGAAGGAGGCCCGGCCCGCGTCGTCGGTCACCAGGTCGCGCAGCGAGGCCTGGTCGGCGCGCAACTTCTGGAGCACGCGTCGGCCGACCTTGTCGCCGACGATGCGGCGGACCGCCACCGCGGCGAGCAGCGGCGCCGCCACCAGGGTGATCTGGTCCAGCGCGATGTCGCCGAGCCGGTCCAGGAGCCGATCGCGATCGCCGGTCCCGGACGCGGAGGCGAGCCGCATGCCCAGGAAGGCGAAGCAGTACATCAGCGCCACCATCCACAGCGCGGCGACCGCCTTGGAGGTGGACAGACGGCCGTCCAGGCCCCGTACGGGCGCGAACACGCCGCCGCCCGCCCGGGCGGCCCACCCGACCACGCTGAGCACTCCGGCGACCACCACGGCGGCCACGATCCCGGCGGTGCGCGAGCCGGTCCAGCCGGCGCCGATCGCGGTGAGTGCCTGGACCAGGACCAGTACGGCGACCAGGAGCCACAACACGATCAGCGCGCGCCCGCCGAGAACTTGCAGCCAGGCGCGTCCCTGGGCCCGGCGTACTGCGGCCAACTCCTGCGCCTTGCCGCGCAGTTCGTCGGAGATCCACTGGCGCGCGCCGCCGTCGGAGTGGGCGACCGCCGAGGGCACACCCTCCTTGCGGGCCAGTGCCCGCCGCAACGTCTCGAAATCGGCGACGGTCCTGCGGTATTCCTCCCGGACCACGCAATGACAGTCCGGTCCGTGCACACCGACACCGTGCGCCACTTCGCCACGCCCTCCCCACCACCACATACGAACGTGCTCGTTCAGCGGCACATTGTGCCGCATCCGAGGGAGGTCGCACGGGCCCGGTCGGGTGATCGCACGGATTGTCGATCGAACATCCGACGCAACGTCAACTTCCGTGTCCCACAAGGCGTCCCGCCGGCTCGCCGAGAAGACCCGGGCAAGCCCCGGACGGACCGCCGGCCCCCGTCCGAAATCGGGCGGAGGCCGGCGAAAGCACGTGCGAGCGGGCGGGGACTACTCCCACTCGATGGTGCCCGGGGGCTTGCTGGTGACGTCCAGCGTGACCCGGTTGATCTCCCGGACCTCGTTGGTGATCCGGTTGGAGATCCGGGCCAGCAGGTCGTAGGGCAGCCGCGACCAGTCGGCCGTCATGGCGTCCTCGGAGGACACCGGGCGCAATACGATCGGGTGGCCGTAGGTACGGCCGTCGCCCTGCACGCCGACCGAGCGCACGTCCGCGAGCAGCACGACCGGGCACTGCCAGATCTCCCGATCCAGGCCCGCCCGGGACAACTCCTCACGAGCGATCGCGTCCGCCTCGCGCAGGATCTCCAGCCGGTCCGCGGTGACCTCGCCGATGATCCGGATGCCCAGACCGGGGCCCGGGAACGGCTGGCGCCAGACGATCTCGGACGGCAGGCCCAACTGCTCGCCGACCGCGCGCACCTCGTCCTTGAACAGCTTGCGCAGCGGCTCGATCAGCTTGAACTGGAGGTCCTCGGGCAGCCCGCCCACGTTGTGGTGCGACTTGATGTTCGCGGTGCCGGTGCCGCCGCCGGACTCGACCACGTCCGGATACAGCGTGCCCTGGACCAGGAACTCGACCTCCTCGCCGTGCGCGCCGGCCTCGGCGACCACCTCGGCCGCGGCCTGCTCGAACACACGGATGAACTCGCGCCCGATGATCTTCCGCTTCTCCTCGGGGTCGGTGACCCCGGCGAGCGCGGTCAGGAAGCGCTCCTGCGCGTTCACCACCTTGAGCGAGACGCCGGTGGCCGCCACGTAGTCGCGCTCGACCTGCTCGGGCTCGCCCTTGCGCAGCAGCCCGTGGTCCACGAACACACAGGTGAGCTTGTCGCCCACCGCGCGCTGCACGAGCGCCGCGGCGACCGCGGAGTCCACGCCGCCGGACAGGCCACAGATCACGTGCTTGTCGCCGACCGTCTCGCGGATCAGCTCGACCTGCTCCTCGACGATGTTGACCATCGTCCAGTTCGCCGAGAGCTTCGCGCCCACCTTCAGGAAGCGCTCCAGGATGGCCTGGCCGTGCTCGCTGTGCATCACCTCGGGGTGGTACTGCACGCCGTACAGCCGCGCCCCGTCGTTCTCGATCGCGGCGACCGGCGCACCCGCGCTGGTCGCGGTGACCGTGAAGCCCTCGGGCGCGCCGGAGACCGAGTCGCCGTGCGACATCCACACCGACAACGCGGTGGGCAGCCCGTCGAACAACGTGCCGGTCGTCCCGGTCACGGTCAGCGGCGTCGCGCCGAACTCGGCGAGACCGGTCTTCTCGACCACGCCGCCCAGCGACTGCGCCATGGCCTGGAAGCCGTAGCAGATGCCGAGCACCGGCACGCCGGCCTCGAACAGCGCCGGGTCGATGCTGGGCGCGTCGTCCGCGTACACCGAGGAGGGGCCGCCGGACAGGATGATCGCGGCCGGCCGCTTCGCGAGCATCTCCGCGACGGGCATGCTGTGCGGCACGATCTCGCTGTACACGCGGGCCTCGCGCACCCGGCGGGCGATGAGCTGGGCGTACTGGGCACCGAAGTCGACGACGAGGACGGTCTCGGTGCCGCCCCCGTCCGGGCTGGCAAAGGTCACGAGGGGCCTTCCGGCGAAGCGAAAAAAGGGGTGGACGCCGATTCTACCGGCGCCGCCCGGGTGACCCCGGCTGGTGTCCGCGCCGGCGGGCCCGGCATACTGACGGCCATGTCCTCGTTCGGCGTGACGCGCAGCTTTACCTATGGCACCGGGATCCCCGGCGCCGCCGTCACCGCCTGAACGAGTACAGCCACAGGCAGACGAAGACGCCCCGGGTCCGGTACCCGGGGCGTCTTCGCGTTCACCGCCGCCGCCCCGGAGCACGGACCCCCTCCGGAGAGCAGGCCATCGATGGCAGACACCACCACCACGAACCCGCAGTCCCCCGACGACGTGATCGGCGCGGGGCGGGCCCGGATCGACGATCTCGACCGGCGGATCATCGCGCTGATCACCGAGCGGGTGGACGCCTCGGCGGAGATCCAGCGGGTCCGTGTCGCGTCCGGCGGGAATCGGGTGCAGTTGTCCCGCGAGATGGAGGTGATCGCCCGCTACCGCGAGGGCTTGGGCAAGCCGGGCACGACCGTGGCGCTGACGCTTTTGGAGCTGTGTCGGGGTCGGGTCCGGCCGCAGGCGTAACCTCACCGCGCCGGCCGTCGTTGTGACTGATGGCCGGCCCGCTTGATGCGCGGGCCGGGCAACGCAGGACCGCCGACGCGATGAGGCGCGCTCAACCAGTGCGCCGTGGGACCTCGCGTCGGTGCCGTGACCGGGACGCAGGGGACAGCAACCGGTCACAACCCCGCCGGTGGCCGGTGTCGGGGACGCTCGACACCGGCCGCCGCGCCTTGGGCCGATCCGCGGATCTGCCCGAACGCGCCGCGCTTCGGCATGCCTCATTCACCGCAAAGCGGATCTTTCACGCCATAGCCGCCGGCAGCGCCAAGAGTAGCGGGATTCCCGTCTCGGTTCGGCGGTTCCGCGGAACCGCCGAACCGAGACGGAGACGTCCGGTTAGCGCAAATGATGATCATTAACCGGTCGATAGATGTCATTTTGTCCCGACTTTCCGGCGCCCATTCCGGGCTCCCCCGGCGATCGGAATTCACCCTTGTGCACCCGCACGCCCCGCGAGCCGCGCACCGCGCCGGCGCGCACCGCACCGCGCGCGGCCGCACCGGCAGAGCGTCGGCGCGCACCCGGGGTCGACGCGCGCGGGGTCGGTCGGCGCACGCGGCGGGTCAGCGCACCCGGAGGGTCTTCATGATCCGCAACGACAGGGTCAGCGAGCGGGCCCACTGCTCGTCGCTCATGCCGAAGGGCGCGGCGATCGGAAGCAGCCGCTGGGTGGCCACGGTCTGCGCCTCGGTGAACTTCATGATCCCCTCGGCGCCGTGCCGTCGGCCGAGGCCGGAGTCGCCCATGCCGCCCATCGGCGCGCCCGCGCTGCCGTACGCCGCCGCGTAACCCTCGTTGACGTTGACCGTGCCCGCGCGCAGCCGCCGCGCGAGCGCACCGCCGCGCCGGGTGTCGCGCGTCCACACACTCGCGTTGAGCCCGTACGCGGTCTCGTTGGCGCGGGTGACGACGTCCTCCTCCTCGGTGAACGCGTACACGGACACCACCGGCCCGAACGTCTCCTCGGCGCACACCGCCATCTCGGGCGTGACGTCGGCGAGCACCGTCGGCTCGTAGAACAGCGGACCCAGGTCCGGTCGCGCGGTGCCGCCGATCAGCACCCGCGCGCCCGCCTCCCGGGCCTCGTCCACGTGCCTGCTCACCGCGTGCAACTGACGGCGGGAGACCAACGAGCCCATGTCGGTGTCCCACGAGAAGCCGGCCGCGAGCCGCATGGTCTGGATCCGGGCCAGGAAGCGGTCCAGGAACGCGTCGTGGATGTCGGCGTGCACGTACATCCGCTCGATCGAGATGCACAGTTGTCCGGCGGAGGAGAAGCACGCGCGCACCGCGCCCTCGGCGGCCCGGTCCAGGTCCGCGTCCGGCAGCACGATCATCGCGTTCTTGCCGCCCAACTCCAGCGACGCGCCGACCAGGCGTGCGGCGGCCCGCTGCGCCACCTCGCGGCCGGTGCGGGTGGAGCCGGTGAAGCCGACGTAGTCCGCGCCCTCGACCACGGCGGTGCCCACCACCGGGCCGTCGCCGAGCACGATCTGCCACAGGTCCTCGGGCAGGCCGCACTCGATCAGCACGTCCTGGGCCCACAACGCGGTCAAGGCGGTCTGCGTGTCCGGCTTCATCACCACCGCGTTGCCCGCGACGAAGGCCGGGATCGCGTCGCCGATGGACAGCGCCAGCGGGTAGTTCCACGGCGAGACCAGGCCGACCACACCCTTGGGGTGACGCACCTCGATCGCCTTCGTCAGCACCGGCAGCGCACCGGCCCGGCGGCGCTCGCGCAGGTAGCCCGCGGCGCGCCGGCCGTAGTGCCGTGAGCACAGCGCGACGTCCAGGACCTCCTCGAACGCGTGCTTGCGCGCCTTGCCGGTCTCGGTCTGGATGATGTCCAGGATCTCCGACTGACGCTCCAGGACCTTGTCGTGGAACCGCAGGAACACCGCCGTGCGCTCACGCACCGAACGTTTGGCCCACGCGGTCTGCGCGAGCCGCGCGCGGGCGAACGCGGAGGTCACGTTCTCCGGGGTGGACTCCGGGAGTTCGGCGATCGGCGAGCCGTCGAACGGACTGCGGGTGGTCACCATCGTCGGCACGGGGCCGGTCACGACGCGACGGGCGAGCCGCTCGGCGGGCAGGCTCGGCAGGTCGATGGGTGCTGCTGCGGGCGCGGGCGCTGCGATGTCCGTCATGCCGTCCAGCCTAGACAGCACTACTTGGCGGTAACAAGGACCGTCCGGTGCGCGGCGGGCACGGCACGTCCGTGCCCGCCGGATCGACCGGCCGGCGCCGCTCAGTCCGTGTCGAGATCGGCCAGCGCCGACTCGATGGTGCGGTGGTAGGTCGGATAGGCGTACATCATGTCCCGCAGCGTGGCCACCGGCACCGCCGCGCGGACGGCGACCACGAGCGCGCCCAGGATCTCGCCGCCGGCCGGGCCCACGGCCGTCGCGCCGACCAGCACACCCCGGTCGACGTCCTCGATCACCTTCACGAAACCGCGCGCGCCGGTGATGTGGCCACGCGAGGAGGCGGCCAGGTCGGCGAGGCCGATTCGCACGGTGAGTCCGGCGGCCCGGGCCTGATGCTCGGTCAGACCCACCGCGCCGATCTCCGGGTCGACGAACGTCACCCGCGGCAGCGCGCTGTGGTCCGCGTCCGGGCCCGCCTCGCCGCGACCGATCGTGTGCAGGACCGCCTTGGTCACGATGGCCGACTGGTACATCGCCACGTGGGTGAACGCGCCCTGCCCGGTGACGTCGCCGACCGCCCACACCGCCGGCGGCTCACCACCGGGCCGCACCCGCAACTGCCCGTCCACCGGCAGCGCGTGCGCGTGCGGGTCGACGCCGAGCGCCTCGGCGCCGAGTGCCGCCATGTCCACCCGCCGGCCCGTGGCCACAAGCAGTTTCTCCGCCTCGATCGAGCGCCCGTCGGACAACGAGAGGGTGAACGCCTTGCCGTCGTACGCGACCCGCTCGGCCCGCACGCCGAGGTGGATCCGCACACCGTCCTCGCCCAGCGCCCACGCGGCCATTTCCGAGGACTCGGGGTCCTCGACCGCCAGCACCCGTTCGCCGTTCTCCACGATCGTCACGTCGGTGCCGAACCGGGCGAACACCTGGGCGAGTTCCAGACCGATAGCGCCACCGCCGAGCACCGCGAGCGAGCGCGGCGCCTCGTCGGCCTCGATCGCCTCGCGGTTGGTCCACAGCGGGGTGCCCGCGAGGCCCTCGATCGGCGGCACGAACGCCTTGGTGCCGGTGCCGACCACGATCGCGTGCCGGGCCCGGAATCGCCGCACGACGCCGTCCGCGTCGGTCGCCTCGACCGTGTCCACGTCGGTGATCCGACCGGCGCCCCGAACGAACGTCATGCCCTTGTCGACCAGTCGGTCCACCGCCGCCCGGTCGTTCCAGTCGGCGGTCAACTCGCGCACCCGCGCGGCGACCTTCGACCAGTCGGGATGCTCCTGATGCCGAGCCTCGCCGGCCGCGTGCACCATCGCCTTGGACGGGATGCACCCCCAGTACGGACACTCGCCGCCGACCAGGCCGTCCTCGATGCCCACGACCTCCAACCCGGCCGAGGCCAGGTTGCCGGCGACGGCCTCACCGCCCACGCCGAGACCGAGGACGATCACGTCGACGTCGAGGAGTGCGGAAGCTTCGGGGCGCTGCGTGGTCACTTGCGTACCTCCGGGGATGGCTGGACTCCCCCGGACCGTACCCCGGGGCTCGGCCCGAACTCACGCGTCAGCGGCCCTGAAAGGACTCCGTCATCTTGTCGAACCGGTCCCGCGAGACCGAGTCCCAGTTCGACTCGTACGACGCCACGTACAACGCGTAGTCCGTGTTGCCGTTCGTCACGATGCCCAGATTCATCGCGTGACTGGGCACCCGCTTCGTGGTGTCCTCACCGATCGGGTCGCCCTGCCACGTGTACTCCCACAGCGCCGCCTTGCGCGAGCCGGGCGGAACGGGGGTGAAGTCCCGCAGTTGCAGCCGGTTGTACGCGGTCCGCTTCTGCGCGCCCGGCTCGACGACCGTCTCGAAGTTCCCCTTGGGATCGTTGCCCACCGGGGTCGCGCCGATCAGGTAGACCGTCTTCTTGTCCGCCGTCAGGTACTTGATCTGGTCGCGGTTGACGCCGGTCAGACTGCGAGTCACGCCCGGGGGCATGAACAGCGAGAACCCGAGCGGGTCGCGGACCAGTTCGTAGCCGGCGGGCGGGTTGGCCGGTCGGCCGGAGACGGTCGGGGGAGGCGTCGTCGGGGCGGTGCTGCCCGGTGGTGTGGTGTTCGGTGCGCTGCTCCCCGTCGGCCCCGGGGTGTCCACGCCCGACGAAGCCGGGTTCGACCCCGCCTTGTCGCCGTCGTCCTTGTCCTTGGTGACCACGAGGCCCACCACGACACCGCCCACGATCAGCGCCACCACGAGCGCGACGACCGCCACGACACGTCCTCTGCCGCCACGACGCGGCTCCGGCGTCGGGCGGTACGGCTCCGGCGGGGTCGGCGGCCGGTGCGGCGGGCCGCCGACCGGCGGCCCGGTCCGGGTCGACGACATCCCCGCGTCGGCGGGCGAGTGCGCCGGTTGCGACCACGCCGTGGGCGGCGTGTTGCCGTCGGGGTGCCCGCTTGCGCCACTGTCGGAGCCGGGCTGCGCGTGCCGGTGCGGGTCGTACGCCCCGACCGGGGTGGTCGGGGTCTGCGGTGCGGGACTGTGCGTGGGCGGCGGAGGGACCGCGTCGAATTGCCGCGACGGCGTCGAGTTCGCCACGTCGCGCAGGATCCGGGCCCCCTCCTCGACCCCCATCCGCAGGTCCGGGTCCTTGATCAGCCAGCCGTCGATCACCGGTTCGAGCCCGCCCGCGTGCCGGGGCGGGTCCGCCTGATCGGTCAGGATCGCGTTCAGCGTGCTGATCATCGTGCCCCGGCGGAACGGGTTCCGGCCCTCCACCGCCATGTAGAGCACGACCGCCAGCGACCACAGGTCGGCGGCGAGCAGGGGACGCTTGCCCTCGGCCCGCTCGGGCGCCAGGAAGTCCGGCGAACCGACCAGCATGCCGGTCGTGGTGAGCGTCGCGGTGCCGGTCGCGGTGGCGATCCCGAAGTCGGTGAGCACGACCCGACCGTGCGGGGTGACCAGGATGTTCGCGGGTTTGACGTCGCGGTGCAGCACGCCCTTGTCGTCGGCGGCGAGCAGCGCGTCGAGCACCTTGATGCCGAGTTCGGCGGCGTCCGCCGGGGTCAGCGTGCCCTGCGTCTCCAGGATCTCGGCCAGCGACTGGGCCTCGACCAGCTCCATCACGATCCACGGGACGCCGCCGTCCTCGACCACGTCGTGGATGGTGACCACGTTGGGATGACCGATCCGGGCGGCCGAACGGGCCTCGCGCAGCGTGCGTTCGCGGGCGAGCTCCTTCTCCTCGTCGTCGAGGTGGTCGGGCAGTCGCAACTCCTTGATCGCGACGTCACGGTGCAGCATCTCGTCGACGGCACGCCATACCGTGCCCATGCCGCCTCGGCCGAGCATGGTGCCCAACCGGTAGCGCCCGCCGACGATCCGGCCGCGCGTGCCCCCGGTCTGTGCCACGTACCCTCCCCGCGTCAGCCGACTGTCCCGCCGGCCATCTCCAGACTAGAACCCGTCACATTAGGTGCGACCCCGGGATCGGCGGGAGGATGCGAGCCTCGGGCGCGTCGACCGCCCATGGAGGGTGTCTTCGGTCCCTTGTCGGGCGACCGAGGACACGCCCTCGACCGGGCGTGCGATCGGGGATCGCCGGCACACCCTACGGCGTGCCGGCCGACCGCGATCAGTTCGCCGCCGTCGCGCCGCCCTGGTTCTGCGGTGCGCCGCTCGCCCCGCCGCCGCCCTTCGACGGGTCGATCGGCGGGCGCGTGGTCACCGGAGCCGTGGTGCGCGGCGGGGTCGTGGTCGGCGGGCGCGAGGTGGGCGGGCGCGACGTGGACGGGTGGCCCGTGTTCGAGGTGGTGGGCCGAGAGGTGCGGGTCGACCCGCCGCCCTGGCTGCTGTTGCCCGAGGTGCCGGCGCCGCCGCTCTGTCCGGTGCCGGCCGAACTGCCCGTGGCGCGCAGCACGTCGCCGCGGTCGCCGGTGCCCTGCGGGTTCGCCGCCGCCGAGGCGCCCTGCGACGAGCCGCCCTCTCGGGGCGCGTCGGAGCCGCCGCCGTTGCCGCCGCCCTGTCCGCCCATCGCGGCCGGCACCCAGATCGCCAGCGCGGTCACCGCCGCGGCGACCATGCCACCGAGGAGGATGGTCTTACGCCGCTTCTTGGCCGCGCGGTCGCCGGGGGCCGCGGGACCCGCCGCCGGGCCGATCAGCACCGGGTTGGGCCGGTCGTCGGCGGTCTCGGACCCGTGGACCGCGTCGGCGGGCGAATAGGCGTGCGACCCGGTCAGCGGATACCCGCCCGTCGCACCGTCCGGATCGGCCCGGCTCACCGCGCCGAACGGCGGCGCCGGGCTCACCGGCGGCTCCTGCTGCCAGATCGGCGGCGTCTGCGGGGTCTCCTGCGACTGCGGGGCCTGCTGCCAGGACGACTGGGTCACGCCCCGCACACCGCCCGGGTCCTCCACCGTCGCCGTCCCCGGCGGGATCGGCTCCGCGCTCGGCTCCTGGGGGGCGGGCGCGCCGCCGCTGACCATCGCGGCCATCAGCAGACGCTCGGTGTCGTCCTCGTCGGCCCGCTCCAGCGGATCCTTGCGCAGCAACGCCTCGATCGCCGGCCACAGCGCGCCGGACTGGCGCGGCGGCGCGGGCTCGTCGGTGAGCACGGCGCTGAGCGTGTCCATCGCGCCGGTGCGCCGGAACGGCGAGAAACCCTCCACCGCCTGATACAGCGTCACCCCGAGCGACCACAGGTCCGAGGCCGGACCGGGCCGGCGCCCGAGCACGCGTTCGGGCGCGAGGTATTCGGGCGAGCCGACCAGCATCCCGGTCGCGGTGAGCGTCACCGAGCCGGCCACGGTGGCGATGCCGAAGTCGGTCAGCACGATCCGACCGCCGGGCGCCATCAGGATGTTGCTGGGCTTGACGTCCCGGTGCAGCACGTCGGCGGCGCGCGCGGCGCGCAGCGCGGCGAGCACGGCCAAGCCGACCTCGGCCGCCTCGTGCGGGGCCATCCGGCCCTCTTCCAGCACGTCGGTGAGGGAGGGGGCGCGGACCAGCTCCATCACGATCCACGGACGCCCGTCGTCCTCGGCGACGTCGAAGATCGTGACCACGTTGGGGTGGGTGATCCGGGCCGCCGCGCGGGCCTCGCGCAGCGCGCGCTCGCAGCGCCCCTGGGTCTCCATCTCGTCCAGGTCGTCCGGTATCCGGACCTCCTTGACCGCGACGTCCCGGCGCAAGAGCTCGTCGAAGGCGAGCCAGACCGTGCCCATCCCGCCGCGTCCGAGCGGTTCGCCCAACCGATAGCGCCCATCCACCAGGCGGCCGTGCGAGCCGCTGTCGTGTGCCACGTGGTCCTCCCCAAGACCGTGGACACCACCGATCCGCCCCGTCGGCGCGTCACTGGCGTCACGGGTAAGACGTCCGGTGTGCTCCGAAGGTTCCGCCCGAGAGCGTTCGGTCACGCGCCCGGCGCGAAACTCTCGCGCGCCGCGTCGAAGGCCGAACGCACCAGCGCCGAGCCGGAGTCCGGGCCGGAGACCCAGAAGTCCCAGGTCCGGCCGTCCTCGACGAAGCGCATGTTGATCGATCGGCGCACGGTGCCCCGATCGTTCCAGCGGAACTCCCAGAGTCCGGCGACCTGTCCGTGCACGGTGGTGCACTCGAGCCGGATCAGGTGGTAGTCCGTTCCGTTTCCGATGTAGGTGCCCGGTCCCAGGCCCTTGGACTCCTGTACGGCCAATTCGCCGCACGGATCGCCCTTGGCGTCGGACGCGTCCGGGCGCACTCCGAGGCGGTACAGGTCGTCCGGCGAGCGGTAGTAGACCCGCTCGCCGACGGCGTCGCGATCGGTCCATTCGGCGGGCACCAGGACGGTGAACGCGCCGCGTGAGGTGACCCGTCGGAAGCCGCCCGGCGGGTTCGTCGGAGCGGGGGTGTCCACCCGCGCGGGCGTCGTCGCGGGCCCGACGACGCCCGGGTCGGTCGGGCGAGCGGCACCGGTCGGGGCGCCGGCGGCCGAGGTCGCGGGCGTGTCCGGTTGGGCGACGCCGGAGCCCGCCGAGGTCACCGGCGCCGTTCGGCGCGGCCCGCCCGCCGAGGCCGCGTCCGGAGGCTCGGCCCCGTTCCGCCCCACCAGCACGCCGATCGTGACACCGGCGGCGGTCAGCAGCACCGCGACCACCGTGCCGAGCACGATGAACAGTCGGCCCGGGCGCCCGGTCGGTGCGGGCGTCGGCGGCCCGGCCGGCATCGGCGGCGGACCGGCCGGCCGCGGCGGCGCGGGCGAGACGGCGCCCGGAAGCCGGACCGGAGGCGGGATGGAAGGCGGGATGGAAGGCGGAACGGGGGGCGGGACCGGTACGGGCATCGGCTCGCGCACGTCGGTGGCCTCGACGTCCGGGCGCACCGTCCCGCCGCTCCCGCCCGCCCGGGCCAACAGCGGCCCCGCGGCCGCGGCCGTCATCCGCGCGGCCGGATCCCGGGTGAGCAGTCCGAGCACGGCCTCGGCGAGCGGCCCGGCGCACCCGGGCGGCGGGCAGATCCCGGCCGCGACCGCCTGCAACGTGGCCAGCGGGTTGTCCCGGCGGAACGGCGAGTGCCCCTCGACCATCTCGTAGAGCGTCACGCCCAGCGACCACAGGTCGGCGGGCGGCCCGGACGGCTGCCCACTCGCGCGCTCGGGCGCCATGTACTCGGGGGTGCCCGCCGTCGCACCGGTCTCGGTGACCGAGGGCGCGTCCGCGTGGGTGGCGATGCCGAAGTCGGTCAACACCACGCCGTCGTCCTCGTCGACCATGACGTTGGCGGGTTTCACGTCGCGGTGCTCGATGCCGACCCCGTGCACGGCGGCCAGACCCGCGAGCATCCGCGCGCCGATCCGCGCGGCCCGGTCCGGCGCCATGGCGCCCTCGGCGATCAGCGCGGTCAGCGGCCGGCCGGGCAGCAGTTGCATGACGATCCACGGGCGGCCGTCCTCGACCACGACGTCGAACACGGTGACCACGTTCGCGTGCCGGACCCGGCCCGCCGCGCGCACCTCGCGCCGCATCCGCGCCGAGCGCCGCTCGACCTCGTCGGCGTCCAGGTGCTCGGGCAACCGCAACTCCTTGATCGCCACGTCCCGCCCGATGGTCGGGTCGTGCGCCCGCCAGACCACCCCCATCCCGCCCTGACCGAGCACCTCGACCAGCCGATACCGCCCCGCGAGCACGCGCCCACTCATCCCGACCCCTCGACACGATCGTCTCCGCGTCGACCCGGGTCAGCCCGCGATCGACAGGTGTCCACGCGCGTGCTCGTAGTACGCGCCGGCGGTCCCCCACAAATCGTCGCGTCCGCGTACGGTCAGCCAGTAGCGCACGCCGGACGCGGTGCGGACCACCAGGTCCTTGCCGTGGTAGGGGATCAGGTCCTGGCCGCGCCACACGTACTCCCACTCCGCGGCCTCGTGCCCGCGGTAGTCGGTGGCCCGCAGGAGCAGCCGTTCGTAGTCCTCGCCGTCCAGTCGCTCCCGGCCGCCGATGCTGCCGTGCTCACGGTGCGCGACCGATTCCTCCGGGGCCATCACGATGCCCCGATCCACCGTCACGGTCACCGAGATCAGCCGGTCCGGATCGGTCACCGTCAATCCGCTGGGGCTGTCCGTACAGGTCCAGCCCTCCGGAACGGGCAGCGCGAAGCCCAGATCGGTCCGCCGTCGGCGGCGCAGTCGCGGTATCACCTTGTTGTCCACGAACGGGCCGACCACCAGGCAACCGCCGATCAGGGCGCCCACGATGATCGGGTCGGGATTGATCCGCGCGGCCTCCAGGGCCCCGCCGGCGATCACTCCGAGCAACATCGCGATCGGCACCGATCGGGAGATCCGCCGGTGCGGCAACACCAGCCACACGCTCAGCGCGAGCGCGAGCAGCACGATCGTGTACATCCCGGTCCAGTTGCCGAACGCGGCCAACCAGCGCGCGCCGGCAGCGGTGGCGATGCCGACCGAGGTCAGGATGGTCGTCCAGTGCCGGAACCACCAGCGTGGCCAGCGCCGGTAGCGGGCCCGGAAGACGCCGCCCTCGCGGGGCAGCCGCACGTTGGGCGAGGTCTCGTCCAGGCTGCCCCGGCCGGGCCGGTAGGCGGTGGCGCCGACCTTGCCCGGCGGCCGAGGCGTACGCGGCGGCCGAGGCGTGCGCGGCCCGGACGGCGCCTGGGGGTGACCGGACACCCGCACGCCGTGCCGGCGGACCGCGCCGGGCCGGATCCGGTCCGGGACGAAGCGCTCGGCGATCCGGCCGCCGGCCGGGTTGGGACCGCTCTCGACGACCTCCAGGAGCAGTTCCCGCACGTGCGCCGGCGAGCCGCGCCGGCTCGGGTCCTTGACCATCAGCGCCTTGAGCACCGGGGTCAGCGGGCCGGCCAGGAAGATCTCCGGGAAACGGCCCGCGGCCACCGCGGCGAGCGTGGCCGCGTGCGTGTTGCGGCGAAACGCGGGGCGGCCCTCGACCGCCTCGAACAAGGTCGCGCCCAGCGACCACAGGTCGGCCTCCGGTCCGGGCGGCTCGCCCGCGATCTGCTCGGGCGCCAGGTATTCGGGCGATCCCACCATCGCGCCGGCCTGGGTGAGCGTGGCGCTGTCCTCGACCGAGGCGACTCCGAAGTCGGTGAGCACGACCCGGCCGTTGCGGGCGAGCAGCACGTTGGCGGGCTTGACGTCCCGGTGCAGCACGCCGGCCTCGTGCGCGGCCTCCAGCGCCGCGAGCAACCGCAGCCCCAGCTCGGCGACCTGCTCGGACGGGATCGGCCCCTCCTTGTCCAGCTCCTGCGCCAGGGACAGGCCGCGGACCAGCTCCATCACGATCCATGGCCGCCCGTCCTCCTCGGCCACGTCGAAGATGGTCACCACGTTGGGATGGTCGATCCGCGCCGCCGCACGCGCCTCGCGCAACATCCGCGCGCTCAGCGTGCCGCGCTCGTCGTCGTCCTCGTAGCGAGGCAACCGCATCTCCTTGACCGCGACGTCGCGGTCGAGCATGGCGTCCACGGCCCGCCAGACCGTGCCCATGCCACCCCGGCCCAGTTGATCACCCAGGCGGTATCGCCCCGCGACCAAACGCTCGGGTGCTTCCGGGTCGGTCAAGTCTCTCGCTCCCCATGCAGCCGCGGCCCCGCCGCGCGATCGGGTGGTTGCCCTTTCCATACTCCAGTCCGGCGGCGCGCGGGGTCCACCGGTTCCGGGACGAACATCGCCGAAAGACACCTGGCCGGCGTATCGATGGAACGCCACGGCGCCCCGGAAGGTGCCCCAACCACGGCGCGATGGAAGGTGCCCCAACCACGGCGCGATCAACCGTGCCGGGCGGGCCGGTCGCGGACCGCGTGCCGGGTCGGGCGCCGCCTCACCCGGGCACGATGTCCTCGGCGCCCAGCCGCACCGCGTCCGCGGTGTGATCGTCCATCTGCTCCTGCGAGGCCCGCTCCGCCTCGATCCGCTTGAGGTAGTACTCCACCTCCCGCCGCGACTGCTCCTCCTCCCACCCCAGCACCCGCGCCATCAGGGCCGCGCAGGCCCGCGCCGCCCGCGCGCCGCGGTCGAACATCTCGATCGAGACCCGGGTCCGCCGATCCAGCACGTCGCCCAGGTGCAGCGCGCCCTCGTGGGTGCACGCGTACACCACCTCGGCGGCGAGATAGTCGTCCGCGCCGTCCAGCGGATAGGCCAACTCCGGATCGTCCGCGATCAGCGCGAGCACCTCCTCGATCATCGACCCGTACCGGTTCAGCAGGTGCTCCACCCGGGCCACGTGCAGCCCGGTCCGCGTCGCGATCGAGGCCCGCGCGTTCCACAGCGCCGGATACCCCTCCGCGCCGGCCAGCGGCACCGTCTCGGTGCAGCTCGGCGGGACCTTGCGGTCCAGTCCGTGCACCGCCGCGTCCACCGCGTCCGCGGCCATCACCCGATACGTCGTGTACTTGCCGCCCGCGACCACCACCAGACCGGGCACCGGGTGCGCGACGGTGTGCTCGCGCGAGAGTTGCGACGTGGCGTCCGACTCGCCGGCCAACAGCGGACGCAGTCCCGCGTACACGCCCTCGACGTCCTCCCGGGTGAGCGGCACCGCCAGGACCCGGTTGACGTGCTCCAACAGGTATTCGATGTCCGCCCGGCTGGCCGCGGGGTGCACCTTGTCCAGGTCCCACCGGGTGTCCGTGGTGCCGACGATCCAGTGCCGCCCCCATGGGATCACGAACAGCACGCTCTTCTCGGTGCGCAGGATCAGGCCGGTGGAGGAGTGGATCCGGTCCCTGGGCACCACCAGGTGGATGCCCTTGGACGCGCGCACGTGGAACTGCCCACGCTCGCCGACCAGGGCCTGCGTCTCGTCCGTCCACACCCCGGTCGCGTTGACCACCTGCCCGGCCCGGATGTCGTACGTCCCGCCGGTCTCCATGTCGCGCACGTGCACGCCCACCACCCGCTCGCCCTCGCGCAGGAACCCGGTCACCGTCGCGCGCGAGGCCACCTGCGCGCCGTAGCCGGCGGCGGTACGCACCAGTGTCATCGTGTAGCGCGCGTCGTCCATCTGCGCGTCGTAGTACTGCACCGCGCCCACCAGCGAGTCCTTGCGCAACGCCGGTGCCAGGCGCAGCGCCTGACGCCGAGTCAGTTGCCGGTGCCGGGGCAGCCCGCGAGCCCGCCCGGCGGAGGCCGCCATGGTGTCGTAGAGCGTCACCCCGGCCGTGACGTACGGCCGTTCCCAGCCCCGATGGCGCAGCGGGTACAGGAACGACACCGGCTTGACCAGGTGCGGCGCGAGCGTGTGCAACAGCAGTCCGCGCTCGCGCAACGCCTCGCGCACCAGCGCGAAATCGAGCATCTCCAGGTAGCGCAGACCACCGTGGATCAGCTTGCTGGATCGGCTGGAGGTGCCCGACGCCCAGTCACGCGCCTCGACCAGTCCCACCGAGAGGCCGCGCGTGACCGCGTCCAGGGCGGTGCCCGCGCCGACCACGCCGCCGCCCACCACGACCACGTCCAACTCGCTCTCGGCCATCCGCCGCAACGCCTGCGCGCGCGCCCGAGGTCCCATCGCCGCGGTCCGCATCAGCCACCTCCGAATCCGATCGTCACCTGCCGGACCACACCGATCGGGCGACTCGCCCCACCCCCGCCTACCCAATGCCCGTCGGCCGGACCACGCGCTCTGTCATTCTGGGTGGGTTCGGGCACCGGCGCCGCGGCCGGAAGGGCGCGCGCCGGTTCCCCGCACTCGGCACCGGGGGGCGGCGTGGACGCGGGACGCATGGTCGGCGACGGCCGGTTCGAGTTGATCGAACGCCTCGGCGCGGGCGGCATGGGCACGGTGTGGCGGGCCCGGGACGTCACCCTGGGCCGCGAGGTCGCGCTCAAGGAGGTGCGGGCACCCGACGGACTGCCGGCCGACGAGGTGGACCGAATCCGGCAGCGGGCGCTGCGCGAGGCGCGCGCGTTGGCCCGACTCGCCCACCCGAACGTGGTCACCGTCCATCAGGTGATCGAGGACGAGAGCTACCCGTGGATCGTGATGGAGCTGGTCCCCGGCGGCTCGCTCCAGGACTCGCTCGACCGGGGCGGTCTGTCGCCCGACCGGGCGGCCGGGGTCGGCCTGGCGGTGCTCGGGGCGCTGCGGGCCGCGCACGAGGCGGGTGTGCTGCACCGCGACGTGAAACCGGCCAATGTGCTGCTCGGACCCGGCGATCGGGTCGTGCTCACCGATTTCGGCATCGCCGCGGTCGAGGGCACCCCCGCGCTCACCGTGACCGGTTCGATCATCGGCTCCCCCGAATACCTGGCCCCGGAGCGGGTGCTCGGGCACGCCCCGCGTCCCGAGGCCGACCTGTGGTCGCTGGGCATGCTGCTGTACGTCGCGGTCGAGGGGTACAGCCCGTTCCGCCGCGCGTCGACCATGGCCACGCTCGGTGCGGTGCTGCACGAGACGCTGCCGCCGCCGCGCCGGGCGGGCGGGCGCCTTGGCCCCGATCATCGTCGAGTTGCTCGCCAAGGACCCGGACGCGCGCCCGACCGGGGCGGAGTCGGCCGCCCGACTGGAGGCGGCGATCCGCGGCGACGACGCCACGCTGCCCACGACCGCGCCGCCGCGTCCCCCGCTGCCGCCTCCAGGCCCCGAATCGCCGTCCCACCTGCGCCTCCCGCTGCTCGCGGCGCTGCTCGTGGTCGTCCTGATCGCGGCGGGCGTGCTCACCGCCCTCGCGCTCACGGGCGACGACGGCACCCCGCGGGCACGCACGTCCTCCCCGGCGCCGTCCGCGCCGACCGACACCGGCCCGCCGGCCGGCTCGGCCGCCCCCACCTCGCCCCCGGGCCCGCCCACCGCCCCCGGCACGACCGTGCCGCCCACGACCGTCACGGTCACCGCGCCCGCCGCGGAGCCGCCCGCCGCGACCGCGTCCCCCACCGGGCGCCCCGGCGGCCATTGGATCGCCCAACTCGCGTCCGTACCCAAGTCCGACGAGGTGACCGGGCGCGACGCGAAGCTCGCCGAGGTGCGCCGGCAGGTCCCCGACGCGCAGGTCCTGGACAGCGACCGGTACGCCTCGCTCAAGCCGAACCACTGGGTCGTGTACGCGGACGGCCCGTTCCCGGACGGCACCGCCGCGTTGGCCTACTGTGCCGCTCGCGGTCGCACCGTCGCCGACCTGTGCGTGGGCCGGTTCCTCAGCGGCGCCTCGGCCGATCTCAAGTACGTCTGCGCGCCCGCGAACGGCACGACCACCGGGATCTGCCGCCGCGACTGATCCGTCTGCGAACGCGAACGGCCCCGAACACCAAGGGTGTTCGGGGCCATTCGGCAACTTCGGTCCGGCCGGCGACTTCCCGGCCGGCGACTTCGCCGATGTGCGGACCTCGTCGGTGTACGGACTTCGGTCAGTGGGCGGGCGAGACGGTGACCTCGACCTGCTGGAACTTCTTGAGTTCCGAGTAGCCGGTGGTGGCCATCGCCCGACGCAGCGCGCCGAACAGGTTCATCGAACCGTCGGATACGTGCGAGGGACCGAGCAGGATCTCCTCCAGCGTGCCCACCGCGCCCAGGTTCATCCGCCGACCGCGCGGCAGTTCCGGGTGGTGCGCCTCGGAGCCCCAGTGGTGACCGGCGCCGGGGGCGTCGCTCGCCCGGGCCAGCGCCGAACCGATCATCACCGCGTCCGCGCCGCACGCGACCGCCTTGGCGATGTCGCCGCTGCGTCCCACGCTGCCGTCGGCGACCACGTGCACGTACCGGCCACCGGACTCGTCGAGGTAGTCGCGGCGCGCCTCGGCCACGTCCGCCACCGCGGTGGCCATCGGCACCGCGACGCCGAGCACGCCGCGGGTGGTGTGCGCCGCGCCGCCGCCGAAGCCGACCAGGACCCCGGCCGCGCCGGCCCGCATCAGGTGCAGTGCGCCCTGGTAGGTCGCGCAACCGCCGACGATCACCGGCACGTCGAGGTCGTAGATGAACTGCTTGAGGTTCAGCGGCTCGGCGCGCCCGGAGACGTGCTCGGCCGAGACCGTGGTGCCGCGGATCACGAACACGTCCACGCCCGCGTCGATCACGGCCTTGTGGTACTGCGCGGTGCGCTGCGGCGACAGCGCTGCGGCGGTGACCACGCCCGAGTCGCGGATCTGCTTGATCCGCGCGCCGATCAGCTCCTCCTTGATCGGCTCGGCGTAGATCTCCTGCATCCGCCGGGTGGCCGCGTCCTCGTCCAGCGCGCCGATCTCCTCGATCAGCGGCGTCGGGTCCTCGTAGCGGGTCCACAGCCCTTCGAGGTTGAGCACGCCCAGGCCGCCCATGCGACCGACCTCGATCGCGGTCTGCGGCGACACGACGCTGTCCATCGGCGCCGTCAGGAACGGCAGCTCGAACCGGTACGCGTCGATCTGCCACGCGATCGAGACCTCTTCGGGGTCCCGGGTCCGCCGGCTGGGGACGATGGCGACGTCGTCGAAGTGATAGGCACGCCGGCCACGCTTGCCCCGGCCGATTTCGACCTCAGTCACGTTGCGCCTCTCCTGCTGGAATCGGTGGATGGGAAAACCCGTATCCCAGGGTACGGGGCGGGCAAACCGGCGAGAGGCCCCGCCCGCGGTACGGACGAAGCCCCTCGGGGTGTGGCGCGATCTAGCGCGAGTGGTAGTTCGGCGCTTCCTGGGTCATGTGGATGTCGTGCGGGTGCGACTCCTTGAGCCCGGCCGAGGTGATCCGCACGAAGCGGCCCTTGTCCTGGAGCTCGGTGACGGTCGCGGCGCCCGCGTAGCCCATCGACGCGCGCAGGCCGCCGATCAACTGGTGCGCGACGGCGGAGAGCGGGCCCCGATAGGGCACCTGGCCCTCGATGCCCTCGGGGACCAGCTTGTCCTCGGAGAGCACGTCGTCCTGGAAGTAGCGGTCCTTGGAGAAGGACTTGGCCTGGCCGCGCGACTGCATCGCGCCGAGCGAGCCCATGCCCCGGTAGGACTTGAACTGCTTGCCGTTGATGAAGATCAGGTCGCCGGGGCTCTCCTCGCAGCCCGCGAGCAGGCTGCCGAGCATCACCGTGTCCGCGCCGGCCGCGATCGCCTTGGCGATGTCGCCGGAGTACTGCAGGCCGCCGTCGCCGATCACCGGCACACCCGCCGCGCGGGCGGCCTGGGCCGCCTCGTAGATCGCGGTGACCTGCGGCGCGCCCACGCCCGCGATCACCCGGGTGGTGCAGATCGAGCCCGGGCCGACGCCGACCTTGACACCGTCCACGCCCGCGTCGATCAGCGCCTGCGCGCCGTCGCGGGTGGCGATGTTGCCGCCGATCACCTCGACCTTGGTGTTCGCCTTGACCTTGGCGATCATCTCCAGGACGTTGCGCGAGTGGCCGTGCGCGCTGTCCACCACGATGAAGTCGACGCCGGCCTCGACCAGCGCCTGGGCCCGGCGGTAGCTGTCGTCACCGGTGCCGATCGCGGCGCCGACCACCAGTCGGCCGTCCGCGTCCTTGGTCGCGTTCGGGTACTGCTCGCTCTTGACGAAGTCCTTGACCGTGATCAGACCGCGCAACTTGCCCGCGTCGTCGATCAGCGGCAGCTTCTCCACCTTGTGCCGGCGCAGCAGTTCCATCGCCTGGTCGCCGGTGGTGCCGACCTTGCCGGTGACCAGCGGCATCGGGGTCATGATGTCGCGCACCCGGCGCGAGTGGTCGACCTCGAAGCGCAGGTCGCGGTTGGTCACGATGCCCAGCAGCCGACCGTTGTCGTCGGTGACCGGGACGCCGCTGATCCGGAACCGCGCGCACAGCGCGTCGACTTCCTGGAGCGTGGCGTCCGCGCCGATGGTGATCGGGTCGAGCACCATTCCGGCCTCGGAGCGCTTGACCGTGTCCGCCTGCGCGGCCTGGTCCTCGATCGAGAGGTTGCGGTGCAGCACGCCGACGCCGCCCTGACGGGCCATGGCGATCGCCATTCGGGCCTCGGTCACGGTGTCCATCGCCGAGGACAACAGCGGGATCCGGACGCGAATGTTGCGGGTGACCCGGGCGGAGGTGTCCACCTCGCTCGGCACGACGTCGGACGCGCCCGGCAGCAGCAGGACATCGTCGTACGTCAGCCCGAGCATCGCGAACTTCTCGGGTACGCCGTCGGCCGTGAGACTCATGACACCTTCCGAAGGTATTCCGATGGATCGCTCCGCCGGCCCGCTCCCCGAACAGGGCGGGTCCCCGGGTACGGCGGAAACGCGCTCTCGGCAAGCGGATGGGTGGATTGAGGGTTCATGCTACTGGCCCCACGCGGTGCTTCGAGCCCGCTTGCCGATGGTGAGCACAACCGCGCACCGGGTCCGCGCCATTCCCGACCCGCCTCAGCAACGGTCGGGCACCGCCCGGCGCCGGTTCGCCGCGGTGCCGTCCACCTCGGCGAGCAGCGCGTCGAACAGTCTGGCGATCCGGTCCTGGGCGGGCGTGGGACGGCGTCGCCGCAACTGCTCGACGAGTTCGTCGTCCTGCCGCAGCAGGCCCAGGTCGGCGGTGCCGGATCGGCCACCGAACCGCACACCGCCGCCGCTCACGCGGTCTTCTCCTCGCCCGCCAACGCCCTCAGGCGAGTCAGCGCACGGTGTTGCGCGACCCGCACCGCGCCGGGCGACATGCCCATCGCCCGCCCGGTCTCCTCGGCGGAGAGCCCGACGGCGACCCGCAGCACGAGCAACTCGCGCAGGTTGTCGGGAAGACGGCCGAGCAGGGCCCGGGCGTGCGCGGCGTCACTGCGCCGCACCACCTGGTCCTCGGGACCGGGATGGTCGTCCACCGCCTCCGGCAGATCGCACGTGGGTACCGCGCCGCGCATCGCGGCACGCTGCACGTCGACCACCTTGTGTGCCGCGATGCCGAACACGAACGCCTCGAACGGGCGGCCCTCGTCGCGATAGCGCGGCAGCGCGGACAACACGGCCAGGCAGACCTCCTGCGCGGCGTCGTCCGCCGCGTGCTCGGCGCCGGAGACCCGGCCGAGCCGGGCCCGGCAGTAGCGCAACACCAGGGGTCGCACGTACGCGAGCAGTTCGTCGGTCGCCTGCACGTCCCCCTGGACCGCGCGAACCACGACGGCACGCATGCCGTCGTCGGCCTGCGCGTGTGCTTCGTACGGCTCGTCCGGCATTCGCTCGGGGGTCCCACCCATGCCATTCAGTATGCAGGGATCGGCGACCGAATCGCGGCCATGCCGACCCGGGGGACTCATCCGGCCCCCCGGGCAACGGCAATCACCGCACGGACCCTCGCCCGTCGGGGGCCGTCGGCACACGCCTCATCGCACAAGTCCCCACCGACCGTGCCCACCCGGGAGGCGACCCTCGGGCCCCTCACGGTCGGGGGAGTGCTCGCGTGCGTGCGTCATCGCACGAGTCCCCACCGGAATCCGAGCGCGACCGCGTGGGCCCGGTCGGACGCGCCCAGCTTCTTGAACAGCCGGCGCGCGTGGGTCTTGACGGTGTCCTCCGACAGGAACAGCTCGCGCCCGATCTCGGCGTTGCTGCGCCCGTGACTCATCCCTTCGAGCACCTGGATCTCACGTGCCGTCAGGGTCGGCGCCACGCCCATGTCGGGCGAACGCAGACGCCGGGGCGCGAGCCGCCAGGTCGGGTCGGCGAGCGCCTGGGAGACGGTCGCGCGCAACTCCGCGCGCGACGCGTCCTTGTGCAGATATCCCCGAGCCCCGGCGGCGACCGCGAGGGCCACGCCGTCCAGGTCCTCGGCCATCGTCAGCATGATCACCCGTGCGCCGGGGTCGCCGGCCAGGAGGCGGCGCACCGCCTCGACGCCGCCGAGCCCGGGCATCCGCACGTCCATGAGGACGAGATCGGACCGCTCCGCGCCCCAGCGCCGCAGTACCTCCTCGCCACTCGTGGCCGTCGTCACCCTCTCGACGCCGGGGACCGTGGCCACCGCCCGCCGCAGGGTCTCCCGAACCAGCGGGGAATCGTCGCAGACCAGGACGGTCGTCATCGCCGGCCTCCGCAGTGGATCCGCGTCACGTTGAGCCTCCACGCCTGTACGTACCGTTTCCTTTGCGGCGGTCCCGGAGGACGGTGACTCGGGGTCCGGCCCCGACCGCCTCCATCGCCAACCGCTTCACCCACCCCAACGAGCATCACTCGAAAGGGTTACGGGGGGAGTTCCGCTCCGCCGTTACGACAACGAGGCGACCGAGCCCGAGGACACGCGTGGGTGATCGCTCGCGTACCCAACGTCACCTTCCACCGCTTCCCCTCGTCGAATCCCACCGAAGCGCACCCACCGGTGCCCGTGAGCCACCAGAGTGAGTAATTTTTTCTGCTTTCAGTGCATAAGTGGGAATTAGGATTGGAACTGATCAATTCGTGACACAGTCGCACCTACTTCTGATCGCTTGATCACGACTGTTCTGCACGGTCTGCACCCGAGGTGGCAACCCTGCTCACCGACAACTCGTACGCGATAAGCAAGAGGGACGAGTCATGGCTGATTTCTCGCGACTCCCCGGCCCCAACGCCGATCTGTGGGACTGGCAGCTCTCGGCAGCCTGTCGCGGAGTCGACAGCGCACTGTTCTTCCACCCCGAAGGCGAGCGAGGCGCCGCCAGGGTCGCCCGAGAGGCTTCGGCCAAGGAAGTCTGCATGCGGTGCCCGGTCCGTCGCCAGTGCGCCACGCACGCCCTGAAGGTGCGCGAGCCGTATGGCGTATGGGGCGGGCTCACCGAGGACGAACGGGTCGAACTCGACAGCGACCGCCGGCACGGGGTCGCCGCGGAACGCGCGGCCGCCGCGGCCGGCGGCGCGTCCGTGACGCACTGAGACACACACCAAGCTCGGCGGCCCGCCCCCGGATCCGGGGGCGGGCCGCCGAGCTTGGGCGCGGCCCGGCACGTGTCACCACGAGCCGCGGCACGTGTCACCACAGCAGCGCCGAGGCGCTCGCGATCGCCTACCGGAGGGCGGACATGTCCATCTCCCACACCTTCGGCCAGTCCTTGCCCCGGAACGCCGCGTCGGTGCCGCCGTCGCAGAAGACCACCGAACCGACGAAGAAGCTCGACTCGCCGCCGAGCAGGAACGCCACCAGCGCGGCGATCTCCTCCGGCCGACCGCCGCGGCCGGCCGGGATCGTGTTCAGGAACATCTCCATGCCCTCGGCGGTCAACGGGTCCTTGCGGCCCTCGGCCGTCATCGGCGTCTCGATCAGACCCGGCGCGATCGCGTTCAGTCGGATGCCGTCGGCGATGTACTCGGCGCATTTGGTCCGCGCGTACCACGCGAGCGCGGCCTTGGTCGCGGGATAGGCCTGGAGCGCGGCGAACTCGCCGAACACCTCGGTCGCCGCCGTCGCGCCCGCCTCGTCGCCCGCCAGACACAACTCGGCCACCTCCACCGGCCAGTTCGGCTGGGCGGTCGTCGAGTTCGAGCTGATCAGCACGACGGACGCGTTCGTGCCGGCCGCGAGCAGCGGACGCAGCCCCTCCAGGAGCGCGATCGCGCCGAAGTAGTTCACCGATACGAGCAGACCGCCCGGGCGCCCGGTGGCCGCCGCCAGACCCGCGAAGGGCACGAAGCCGTCGAGCGCGCCGCCGGACAGTTCGGTGACCCCGGCGATCGCCTCGGCGCGACCCTCGGCCGTGCTCAGGTCCACCTCGACGTCGGCGTCGTGCAGGTCGACGCCGATCACCCGGTGGCCGTCCGCCTCCAGCCGGGCCTTGGTCGCGGCGCCCAGACCCGAGGCCGCTCCGGTGATCGCGTAGGTACCCATGTCTCTCCTTCGATGGTGCTCGACCGACGGCGCTCGACGGCAGTCGCCCGGCCGACTCCTGACGGTCCGTCAGTTGACGGCTCCCGGCACTCTCGCAGATCGGGCCGGCACCGGAAAGGCCGACGGGCCCGACCGCTGCGAAGCGGTCGGGCCCGTCGGGGTGTCGCGAGGCGTCGCGGGTGGAACTAGTGCGAGTGGCCGTGGCCGCCGTGGTTGTGCGCGGCGGGCTCTTCCTCGGCCGGCTTCTCGACGACCAGGGTCTCGGTCGTGAGCAGCAGCGACGCGATCGACGCGGCGTTCTGCAGCGCGGAACGGGTCACCTTGACCGGGTCGATGACGCCCGAGTCGACCAGGTTGCCGTACTCGCCGGTCGCGGCGTTGAAGCCGTGCCCGATGCCGAGCTCCTGCACCTTGTTGACGATGACGTAGCCCTCGAGGCCCGCGTTCTCGGCGATCCAGCGCAGCGGCTCGACCGCGGCGCGACGCACGACCGCGACGCCGGTCGCGATGTCGCCGGTCTGGCCGAGGTTGTCGGCGAGCACGGAGACGGCGTGCACCAGGGCGGTGCCGCCGCCGGCGACGATGCCCTCCTCGATGGCCGCGCGGGTCGCGGAGACCGCGTCCTCGAGACGGTGCTTCTTCTCCTTGAGCTCGACCTCGGTGGCCGCGCCCACACGGATCACGCACACGCCGCCGGCCAGCTTCGCGAGGCGCTCCTGGAGCTTCTCGCGGTCCCAGTCGGAGTCGGTGTCGTCGATCTCGCGCTTGATCTGCTTGACCCGGTCCGCGATCGCGGCGGCGTCGCCGGCGCCGTCGACCAGGGTGGTCGCGTCCTTGGTGATGGTGATGCGACGGGCGCTGCCCAGCACCTCCAGGCCGACCTGGTCGAGCTTGAGGCCGACCTCGGGGGCGATGACCTGACCACCGGTCAGGATCGCCATGTCCTCCAGCATCGCCTTGCGGCGGTCGCCGAAGCCCGGGGCCTTGACCGCGACGGCGTTGAACGTGCCGCGGATCTTGTTCACGACCAGGGTCGACAGCGCCTCGCCGTCGACGTCCTCGGCGACGATCAGCAGCGGCTTGGACGCGCCGGCCTGGATGATCTTCTCGAGCAGCGGCAGCAGTTCGGCGATGGCCGAGATCTTGCCCTGGTGGATCAGGATGTACGGGTCGTCGAGGACGGCCTCCATACGCTCCTGGTCGGTGACCATGTACGGCGACAGGTAGCCCTTGTCGAACTGGAGGCCCTCGGCGAACTCCAGCTCCAGACCCATGGTCTGGGACTCCTCGACGGTGATGACACCGTCCTTGCCGACCTTGTCCATGGCCTCGGCGATCAGCTCGCCGATCTGCTGGTCCTGCGCCGAGAGCGCGGCGACGGCGGCGATGTCCTCCTTGCCGTCGATCGCGCGGGCGGTCTTGAGCAGCTGCTCGGATACCGCGGC
The DNA here is from genome assembly GCF_044765325.1 of Embleya sp. NPDC127516. Lineage (NCBI taxonomy): Bacteria > Bacillati > Actinomycetota > Actinomycetes > Kitasatosporales > Streptomycetaceae > Embleya > Embleya sp. NPDC127516. Next base: position 30,878 of record NZ_JBIWJT010000026.1, read on the forward strand.
GACCGCGAGGTCGATGCCCTTCTTCAGGTCCATCGGGGCCGCGCCGGCGGCCACGTTGCGCAGACCCTCGCGGACGAGCGCCTGGGCCAGGACCGTCGCGGTGGTGGTGCCGTCACCCGCGATGTCGTTGGTCTTGGTCGCGACTTCCTTGGCCAGCTGCGCGCCGAGGTTCTCGTACGGGTCCTCGAGCTCCACCTCACGGGCGATCGTCACGCCGTCGTTGGTGATGGTCGGGGCACCGAACTTCTTGTCGATCACGACGTTGCGGCCCTTGGGGCCGAGCGTGACCTTGACGGTGTCGGCCAGCGCGTTGACGCCGCGCTCCAGCGACCGCCGGGCCTTCTCGTCGAACTGGAGGATCTTCGCCATGAGGGTCTTCGTCCTTAAAGGTTGCTAGTCGACGTCGTACAACCGACTCCGCCCCGGGTCCACCGGCCGACAAGGCAGGGCGATCCGGGGCGGGGTCGTCGAACCGTCACCGGTTCCGGCGCGTCAGCGCGATGTCACTTCTCGATGATCGCGAGCACGTCGCGAGCCGAGAGAACGAGGTATTCCTCGCCGTTGTACTTCACCTCGGTGCCGCCGTACTTGCTGTACAGAACGGTGTCACCGACGCTCACGTCGAGCGGCAGACGCTGACCGTCCTCGAAACGACCCGGGCCCACAGCCAGGACGACGCCCTCCTGGGGCTTCTCCTTGGCGGTGTCCGGGATCACGAGACCCGACGCGGTGGTCTGCTCGGCCTCAAGCGTCTGGACCACGATGCGGTCCTCGAGCGGCTTGATGGCAACCTTGGTGTTGGCGGTCGTCACGATGCGACCTCCCCCTTCGGAGATCTCACGGAAAAATGTCTGTCGGCGATGGGACAGATCCGTCGTCGCGGGTGCCGGACCTGCTCGTATCGCACTGGCACACTCATGGGGAGAGTGCCAGCACAGACACTAGGTGGCGGTTAGCACTCCGTCAACCAGAGTGCCAGATTCAGCGCGTCGGACCGCATTGTTCATACCGGTGGCCTTCCCGACGGGGGCCGGCGGCGCTCGGCGAGAATGGGCGCGTGCACACCGAAGCTTTCACCGCGCTGCTGACCGACGAGGGCCGTTCGCTGTTGGACCTGCTCGCCGACCACGAGATCGGCGAAGAGCTGTCGTTGGCCACCCGGCTGCGTCGGGAGCACTCGCCGGAGCTGGTGGCCGCCGCGCTCACCCAGTCCCGGCTGCGGCAGCGCGGGCGGGCCAAGTTCGGTGCGGACGCGGCGCGGATGTACTTCACACCCCATGGGCTGGAACAGTCCACCCGCACCTCGGTGGCCGAGCACCGGGCCGCCCGGCTGGTCGCGGCCGGCGGGATCGACCGGGCCGTGGACCTGTGTTGCGGCATCGGCGGCGACGCGCTCGCGCTGGCCCGCGCCGGGATCGCCGTGCACGCGGTCGACCTGGACCCGCTGACCTGCGCGGTCGCCCGGGCCAACGCCGACGCGCTGGGCTTGGCGCACCTGCTCACCGTCGAGTGCGCGGACGTGACCGAGGTGGAGTTGGGCGGGTACGACGCGGCGCTGATCGACCCGGCGCGGCGCACCGCCCGGGGCCGCACCTTCGACCCCCGGGCGTACTCGCCGCCGTTCTCGTTCCTGACCACGCTCGCCGCCCGGGTGCCGTGCGGCGCGGCCAAGGTCGCGCCCGGCATCCCGCACGAGATCGTGCCCGAGGGCATGGAGGCCGAGTGGGTCTCCGATCGCGGCGACGTCAAGGAGGCGGTGTTGTGGTGGGGCCGGCTCGCGCGCGGCGGCCTGCGCGCCACCGTGCTGCCCGCCGGCGCCGCGCTGGCCTCGGGCCCGGCTCGCCGGGCACCGGTGGGCCCGGTCCGCCGCTACCTCTACGAGCCGGACGGCGCGGTGATCCGGGCGCACCTGGTGGCCGAGGTGGGCGAGTTGGTGGACGGCAACCTGGTGGACGAGACGATCGCCTACCTCGCCTCGGACAAGCTGGTCGCCACCGCGTTCGCGAGCGTGTACGAGATCACCGACGTGTTGCCGTTCAATCTGAAGCGGCTCAAGGCCCTGTTGCGCGAGCGCGGCGTCGGCAACCTCACGGTCAAGAAGCGCGGCTCGGCGGTCGAACCCGAGGAGGTCCGCCGCCGGGTCGGGCCGACCGGCCCGAACGCGGCCACGGTGCTGCTGACCCGGGTGGCGGGCGCGCCCACGATGTTGATCGGGCAGCCGGTGTCCCCGGGGCAGCCCACCGGCCCGGGCCTCGGCGGGGTGCTCGACCGGCCGGGAGGACCTCAACCGATGTAGTCCTCCAGGCGCGCGACCGTGTAGCCCTGGGCCTGGATCTTGCGCAGCATGTTGCCGAACATCTCGGTCATCGTGGTGCCCTTGAGCTCACCGGGCCCGCGGAAGTGGGCCAGGATGATGTCGCCCGGGTGCAGCTTCTTCTCGCCGACGTACTGCATGTCGTTGATCTGCATCGACTCCCGCCACTTGACGATCGCGTCGATCCCGCCGCAACCACCGGCCACCGTCTGCGTGGTCGCGTTCCAGTTGCCGTACGGCGGGCGGAACAGCGTCGGGCGCTTGCCGTAGATCTCGGCGAGCCGGTCCTGCTGACCGCAGATCTGGTGCTTCTGCGCCTCCGCGCCCAGCGTCTTGAGGTCCGGGTGGGACAGCGTGTGGTTCTGCACCGTGGCGCCGAGCGCCTGGAGCTTGCGGAAGTACTCCGGGTCCTGCCGCACGTAGGTGTCGTTGAGGAACATCGACACCGGGATCCGCAGGTCCCGCATCATGTCGAGAAACCCGGGATCCTTCTCCGCCCCGTCGTCGATCGTGATGAACACGATCTTCTCCTCGGTGGGGATCTTGTCCACCACCGGCGGCTGGGGCCCGCCGGCCTTGATCGGCTTGACCGCGGGCGGGGCGGGCGGCGGGGTGAACGGCTTCAGGTTCCACTTCGCGGCAAGCGCGGCGGCGTCGGCGCCCGGGGTGTCCGGCTTCGCGGCGGGAGTGGGCCTGGTCGGGTCGGTGGACGCGCCGCCGGTGGGCCGGCCGGTGCCCTTGACCGCGGCGGTGTCGTCGGAGCCGCCGCAGCCGGTCAGCGCGACGAGCAGCGCACCGGCCAGGCCGATCAGGGCCGAGGTGCGGGCCGCGCCCCGCCGCTTTTGTACCGTTCGATGCGCCACTGTCGCCGGACCCTTTCGTTCGTGTGCTCCGATCGCGCCCACGCTACGCGTCGCGGCGGCCTGTCACGGTCCGGACAAGGGCTGTTCAAGGGACTGTCGAAGGACTGTTGAGCAGCCGATGAGCTGGGCACACTCCCGGCAAGGCCAATGGCACGTGCGGCGGCACGCAGCCATCAGCCAAGGCACTCGGCCCGCGTCCGGCTTGCGAATGGCCTCCTCGTCGGACGCGGGTCGAGTGTTGCGCGGAACCGGACGCCGGACTCCGACGCGGACCGGCAACTCCGCCGCGGACCGGAACGCCCACTCGCGCGTGTCGGCCCGAACGCGGCGCCCGGTCAGGGGCCGACGCTGAGCCGTTCGAAGCTCCACGCGTGCGGCGTGCGGGCGACCAGCGCGGCCGGGGGGTCCGGCAGCGACACCGGCTCGCCGGTCCACAGCGCGATCACCACGACCCGGTCGCCGTCCCGCTCGTCGGAGGAGGCGAACACCTCGACCCGTTCCAGGCCGGGCGCGTCGACCAGGACCGGCAGCGCCGCGGCGTGCACCCACGCGGCCAGCGCCGCTCCCCCGCCGGCCTCGGCCCTGGCCTCCCACATCGCCGCGATCGCCATCTCGCCTCTCCCGTTTCCACCGTTCCCGAACCGTCGTACTCCGCGTGAGCGCCCGCGCCTACGACAGCGCCTGGGTCACCGTGACCGGCATCGAGGAGTCGGCCGGGATGGACAGCGTGGAGGGGGCCCGGTCCCGGGCGACCATCTCGGCGCCCAGCGCGGCGACCATCGCGCCGTTGTCGGTGCACAGGCCCGGCCGCGGCACCCGCAGCACGATCCCGGCCGCGTCGCAGCGCTCCTGCGCCAGGGCGCGCAACCGCGAGTTGGCCGAGACGCCGCCGCCCATCATCAGGTGCTCGACGCCGTTCTCCTTGCAGGCGCGGATCGCCTTGCGGGTCAGCACGTCCACCACCGCCTCCTGGAAGGAGGCCGCGACGTCGGCCACCGGCACCGCCTCGCCGGCCCGCTGCCGGGCCTCGACCCAGCGCGCGACCGAGGTCTTGAGGCCGGAGAAGGAGAAGTCGAAGGGCGCGTCGCGCGGTCCGGTCAGCCCGCGCGGGAAGGCGATCGCGGTTCGGTCGCCCTCGCGCGCCCGCCGGTCGATCACCGGTCCGCCCGGGAAGCCGAGCCCGAGCACCCGCGCGACCTTGTCGAACGCCTCGCCCGCCGCGTCGTCGATGGTCGACCCGAGTGGCCGCACGTCGGCGGTGATGTCGGGCACCAGGAGCAGCGAGGAGTGTCCGCCGGAGACCAGCAGGGCCATGCACGGCTCGGGCAGCTTGCCGTGCTCCAACTGGTCCACGCACACGTGCGAGGCCAGGTGGTTGACGCCGTACAGCGGCTTGTCCAGCGCGACCGAGTAGCCCTTCGCCGCCGCGACGCCGACCAGCAGCGCCCCCGCCAGGCCGGGGCCGGAGGTGACCGCGATCGCGTCGATGTCGCGCATGGTGACGCCCGCGTCGGCGAGCGCGCGGCGCACCGTGGGCACCATCGCCTCCAGGTGCGCGCGGCTGGCCACCTCGGGCACCACCCCGCCGAACCGGGCGTGTTCGTCGACGCTGGAGGCGACCGCGTCGGCGAGCAGCGTGGTGCCGCGCACGATGCCGATGCCCGTCTCGTCGCACGAGGTCTCGATGCCCAGGACGAGTGGTTCGTCAGCCACCGGTGGCCGTTCCTTCCCGACGTTCCTTGAGATCGCGGCGCATCACCAGCGCGTCCACGTTGGCGGGCTGGTAGTAGCCCCGCCGCACGCCGATCCCCTTGAATCCGAAGCGCTCGTAGAGCGCCTGTGCGCGGGCGTTGTCCACGCGCACCTCCAGCAGTACGTCCCGACAGCCGCGTTCGAGCGCCAGATCGAGCAGTTCGGTCAACAACACCGAGCCCAGGCCCGTCCCCCACCGATCGCGGCGCACCCCGATCGTCTGCACGTCGCCCTCGTCGCCGATCACCGCGAGCCCGGCGTACCCGGCGAGCGCCCCGGTCTCGTCCTCGGCCACCACGTAATAGCGCAACTCGGGCTCGGACAACTCGGACCAGAACATCCCGGCCGACCACGCGTCCTCGGCGAACAGTTCGTGTTCGAGTCGCATGACGGCCTCGATGTCCCACCACCGCATGCGCCGCAGTCGAGGGCCGGATTCCATGCCGGGAGTCTATCGACTGCCCCACCACCCCTTGAGCCCGATCGATCGGGCCGGCCCGGCCCGGGGCGACCGACAGGGGGCCGGCAGGGGTGCCGGGGCGGGGTGGGGCCGGCGTCGCGGATCGGTGACCGTCAGGCCCGGGGCGGCGGTCCGTCGGGGGTGACGGCCTTGTAGCCCGCGGGGACCTGCGCGTCGGGGCGGCGCAGGTACAACGGCTCGGGGGCCGACAGGGCCTCCCCGGCCGCCAGTCGCCGTACGGCGAACGCCGCGAGCGCCGCCGCGTCCGGGTGCTCCGGCGCACGCGCGTCGGTGAACGTCCCCGCGTACAACGCGGCGCCCGCGCCCACCGCCGGCAGCTTGGTGACGTCCTCGGGCAGGTCGCCCGCGCGATCCACCGCCGGGCCTTGCGCGCGCGCACCCGCTTCGTCGTACCGCGCCCAGTAGACCTCCTTGCGGCGTGCGTCCGTCGCCGCCACGAACGGCCCGGTGACGGTGCCGTCCCGGCGGGCCGCGTACGCGAGCGCGTCGAGGGTGCACACGCCGTACACGGGGATGCCGAGCGCGTCGCCCATCGCGAGCGCGGTCACGATGCCCACCCGTAGGCCGGTGTACGGCCCGGGCCCGACCCCGACCGCGATGGCGGTGACGTCGGAGCGGGTTCGGCCCGCCGCGCGCAACACGTCGGCGATGCCGGGCGCGAGCAGTTCGCCCTGCCGACGGGCGTCGACCCGGGTGGAATCGGCGAGGACGGCGGAATCGTCGTGGAGGGCGACCGTGACGGCCGGGGTGGCGGTGTCGAAGGCGAGCAGCAGCACGGCACCAGGCTACCGACCGCGCGCCGTGCTCTCGTCCGCCGCGCCCGCGGGACGCGCGGGTGCGCGGGGCGCCGCGGGCTGCCGGGAAGGAAAAGTGGACCCGGCTCCAACGCGCGGGCGGTGCCTGCCGGCACCATGGAGGCCACCACACGGCGGAAGAGGGACCCAAGGCAATGGCGAAGCGGCTCAACCCGGGCGTGGCCGTCGCGGGCATCACCATCGCCGCACTGGTCGGCGTCGGCTTCCTCGCGGCGCAGGCCGCGAACTCGGCACCGGACAACCGGGGGATAGCGCGCACGAACACGCCGACCCCCACCGCCCCGTCCGGGGCGACCGCGCCCCCGGTCTACGTACCGCCGCCGGTGCCCGCGGGCTCCGGCACCGGCAAGCGGGTCGTCTACGCGATCAAGGACAGCCACGTCTGGCTGGTCGACGAGGCCGACCGCACGCTGCGCGAATACCCCGTCGCGAACGCGCCGGTCAAGCCGCAACCGGGCTCGTACCAGGTGACCCTGAAGAAGGAGGAGGCGCAGACCGGCAGCGACAACCTCCGGATCACCTACTCGGTGCGCTTCGGCGCGGTACAGGGCATCCCGCTCGGCTTCGCCGCGACGGACACTCCGCTGGACAAGATCGACACCGGCGCCAAGCCCGGCCCCTCCCCCAGCGGCACCGCACGCCCGAAGGCCTCCACGTCGCCGGCCAAGAGCGCGGGTATCCGCTCCAAGCCGGACGACGGCGCGGCCCTGTGGGCCTTCGCCCCGGTCGGCACACCCGTCATCGTGGTGCCCTGACCGCACAGGTCCGATTCACCACGCCACGCCCACCATTGCCCCATTCAGCGGCGATTCCCGTGCTTTGCCCACATATCATCAGGATGATGATCCCTCCGGTCACACCAGCCCCATCGGGCACACGCGGCTGACCGACAGGGCCCGTCAGGGCAATGGCACCGAGGAAATGGTGGCGGCGTGGCGCACGACTCCTCCGGTCCGAGCGGTCCCGGCGACGTCCAGGGGCCGACTCCCCGGCGCAGGTTGTTCGACTACCCCCGGAGCAATCGGCGGGGACTCCGGCGTTGGTTGCCCTCGTTCAAGCACCTGCTCACCTTCGTCCTGCTGGTCCTGTCCGGCCTGTTCGCCGCCGTGGGTCTGGTCTACGCGGTCACCCCGGTTCCGCACACCGTCAACGCCCAGGCCCGGCAGCAGAGCAACGTCTGGTACTGGAGCGACGGCAGCGAGATCACCCGCACCGGCACCACCAACCGGCAGACCGTGCCGCTGGCCGCGATCCCGATCGACGTGCAGCACGCGGTGCTCGCCGCCGAGGACCGCTCCTTCTTCTCCAACGCCGGTGTATCGATCACCGGCACCGTGCGCGCCCTGCTGCGCAACGCCGCGGGTGGCTCGGGCGGCCTCCAGGGCGGTTCGACGATCACCCAGCAGTATGTCAAGAACGTCTACCTGACCCAGGAGCAGACGCTGGGCCGCAAGTTCAAGGAGGCGATCATCTCGGTCAAACTCGACCGCACCGTCTCCAAGGACGAGATCCTCACCGGCTACCTCAACAGCGTGTACTTCGGCCGCGGCGCGTACGGGATCCAGGCCGCCGCGCAGGCGTACTACGGCATCGACGTCGGGCAACTCACCGTCGAGCAGGGCGCCTACCTGGCGGTGCTGCTGAACGCGCCCAGCGCCAACGACGTCCGGAACACCACCGAGGCGGGCCGGCGGCGGGTACTCGCACGCTGGGACTACGTCCTGGACGGCATGGTCAAGGAGAAGTGGCTCACCCCCGAGCAGCGCGCCGGCATGGTCTTCCCGGAGCCGATCGACCCGCGTCCGGCGGCCAACCTGGCCGGCGTCAACGGCTATCTGGTGGAGATGGCCAAGCGCTACCTGCTCGACCACGACGTGGTCGACGAGGACCGGCTCGACGCCGGCGGCTACGCGATCACCACGACGTTCGACAAGCGCACGACCGAGGTGCTCCAGCAGACCGTGCAGGACCAGCTCGCCCAGTCGCTGGATCCGGCCGAGCGCTCCGCGGACGTCGGCGTACGCGTCGCCGCGGCGTCGGTGGAGCCGGGCAGCGGCCGGATCGTCGCGATCTACGGCGGCCCCAACTACGTCCGGCAGTTCGTCAACGACGCCACCCGCCGCGACGTGCAGGTCGGTTCCACGTTCAAGCCGTTCGTGCTGGCCGCCGGTCTGCGCGACGGCGTGCAGGACCGCGACGGCAGGCGGGACCGGATCAGCCCGCGCACGGTCTACAACGGCAACGACAACGTGGTGATCCGCTACCCGAACGGCAAGCCCGTCCTGCAGGACGGCGTGCCCTGGCAACCGGGCAACGAGGACGGCGTCGACTACGGGCAGATCACCCTGGCCCGGGCGATGGACAAGTCGGTGAACACCGTCTACACCCAACTGGGCATGGACGTCGGCCCCGACCGGGTGGTGCGGGCGGCGGTGGACGCGGGGCTGCCCGCGAGCACGCCGGGGCTGCAACCGATCCCGTCCGTGTCGCTGGGCACCTCTACCCCCAGCGCGCTGGACATGGCCTCGGCGTACGCCACGTTCGCGGCCGAGGGCAAACAGCGCGCGCCCTACCCGGTGGACCGGTTGACCCGCTCCGGCGACACCGTGGACCTGCCCGATCACGACACCGAGGACGCCTACGACAACCAGCAGGCGAACGCGGTCACCCAGGTGCTGCGCGGCGTCGTGGACAGCGGCACCGGATTTCGCGCACAGGCGCTGAACCGCCCGGCGGCGGGCAAGACCGGCACCACCGACGACAACCGCTCGGCCTGGTTCGTCGGCTACACCCCGGACCTGTCCACCTCGATGGGCATGTTCCGCGAGGACGCCGAGACGCACGCGTTCTTGTCCCTGTCCGGGGTCGCCGGACTGGACCGGGTGGACGGCGGCAACCTGCCGACCCGGATGTGGACGACCTACATGCGTGCCGCACTCGCCGGGCAGAAGGCGACCGACTTCCCGGAGGAGACCGCCGGCGGCCTCGGTGTGCCGGACACCAGCCTGGTGCCGCCGAACACCGGTACCGCCACGCCCAGCGCGCCGGCCACCGCGACCACCGGTCCGCCGACCGGCGACACCGGCACCACCGCTCCGCCGACCACGCCCCCGGCGACCGGCACCCGCCCGCCGGACACGTCCGCCCCGCCGGGCGGTTCGGGTGGCGGCGGCGCGACCAGCCGCCCGCCCTCGAACGTGCCCGAGTCCCCCGACGCGCCCGAGTCCCCGGCGGCGGCCGTCACCTGACCGGCCCAGGGCCTCGGTCCCGGTCCGGGTCCGGGTCCGGGTCCGGGTCCGGGCCGGTCGATCCCGGTCCGGGTCAGCCCGCCAACGCGTCGAGGTCGATGCTCGCCCAGCGGGCGCCGACCCCGGTCACCTGGATCGTGCGCACCTCGTCGCCGGCGAAGTCGGTCGCGCTCTCCGCGAGCGCGTCCGGCCCGAGCGCGTCACGCGCGATGGCGATGTCCAGGCGGTCCTCGGTCAGTTCCTCGACCATGCCCTCGCCCCACTCCACGACGGTCACCGACTCGTCGAGCGAGGCGTCCAGGTCCAGGCCGTCGATCTCGGCGGTGACGTCCGCCGAACCGCCGAGCCGATAGGCGTCGACGTGCACCAGGGCCGGGCCGCCGACCTCGGAGGGGTGCACCCGGGCGATCACGAACGTCGGCGAGGTCACCGCGCCGCGCACTCCCAGGCCGACCCCGATGCCCTGGGTCAGCGTGGTCTTGCCCGCGCCCAGGCCGCCGGACAGCACGATCAGATCGCCGGCCCGCAGCAACTTGGCCAGACGGGCACCGAGCGCGCGCGTGTCCGCGCCGCCGGCGACCGTCACCGTCACACTTCGCACCACTTCAGCACTCCCACCACGCCGAACTCGCGAACCCGAACCGCTTCGGGCCCGCCCTCCCCGAGTCGTCCCGGCTTCCCGGGACCATCGCTCGGGGTCATCACCCGGGATCACTGTCCCGCAGGATCACGGCTCGCGTCGATTCCGACCTATGCGGACGATCCGCCGCGCGCGTGCCCGCCGGATCGCCCGGCGCGCCGCCCGGGTGCACGCGTGGCGCGCGCGAGAAGATCGCGCACCGCCGCGTTGACCACCACCGGATGCTCCAGCGGGGTCAGGTGCCCCGACTGCGGCACGATCAGCAACTCGGCGCCGGGCAGCGCCTCCTTGATCGCCTCGCTGTGCGTGGCCGGCGCGATCAGGTCGCCCTCGCCGCCCACCACGAGCGTCTCCACCCCCGCCAGCGCCGGCAGCGCGGCCATCTTGTCGTGTGCCTCGAAGGCCGGGAAGAACTCGGCGATCACGTCGATCGGCGTACCGGAGATCATCCGGTCGGTGAACCGCACCAGGGTCGGGTCCACCTCGGAGTCGAACGCGTACCGCTCGGTGAACAGGTACACCAGGTCGCGGGCCGCCCGCCGACCCGCCTCCACCAGCGCGGCCCGCCGGCCGAGCGTACGCAGCAACCCGGGCGCGATCCGGTGCACGAGCCGGGCGCCGGCCGCGGGAATGCCCAGCGTCACCGTCGCCCAGCGGCCCGCCGAGGTGTTCATCAGCGCGACGCCGATCACCCGGTCCCCGAACAACTCGGGGTGCTGATCGGCCAGCGCCATGATGGTCATCCCACCCATCGAGTGGCCCAGCAGCACGAGCGGGCCCTCGGGCGCCAGTTCCGTCAGCACCGTGTACAGGTCGGCGCCGAGGTGGTCGATCGTCGAGGTCTCCGGAGCGCCCCGGCCGGATCGGCCGTGGCTGCGCTGGTCGTAGAACACCAGTCGGTATTCGTCGCGCAGTTCGGCCCGCTGGTAGTGCCAGCAGTCCATGTCGAGGCAGTAGCCGTGACACAGCACCACGGTCACCGCCGCGTCACGCCTGCCGTCCACCTCGGCGTACAACTCGACGCCGTCGCCGGTGGTGACGATGTGCGGTTCGCCGCGCAGCGTGCCGAACTCCGCCAGCGCGTCCATCTGCGCCTCGGTCCGGCGGCGGAACGCGCGGCCGACGGTCATCCGCTCGATCGCCACGCCCGCGGCGGCGCCGGCCGCGAGCACACCGACCGCGGCGCCCACGATGCCGGCCCGGCGGCCGAGCGCACGACCGCCGCCGGAGGGGCCCGGCACGGGGGTGCTCACGGCGCGCCCGTCCCGGTGGCGGCCGTTTCGGCTGTCGTCCCGGCGGCGGTCGTCCCGGTGTAGACGCGAGGCACCCGCGCGCCGATCCGGGTGACGATCTCGTAGCTGATCGTGCCGGTCGCCACCGCCCAGTCCTCCGCGGTGGGCTCGCCCCGATCGCCCGGCCCGAACAGGATCGCCTCGTCGCCCGCGGCGGCCGGGTCGTCGCCGAGGTCGACCACGAACTGGTCCATCGCCACCCGGCCGGCGATCGTGCGCCGGCGGCCGGCCACCAGGACCGGACCGGCGTTGCTCGCGTTCCTGGGGATGCCGTCCGCGTAGCCGGTGGGCACCAGCGCGAGCGTGGTCTCGCGCGGCGCGATCCACGAGTGCCCGTAGGACACGCCGTGCCCGGCCGGAACCCGCTTGACCCCGGCCAGGTTCGCCGCCAGCGTCATCGCCGGGCGCAACCCGAAGTCGGCGGGGCCGCCGACCTCCGGCACGGGCGACAGGCCATAGCTGACCAAGCCCACCCGGACCAGGTCGAAGTGCGCTTCGGGCAGCAGCAGCGTCGCGGGCGAGTTGGCCATGTGCCGCACCTCGGGGGTGACCCCGCAGCCCTCGGCGTGCGCCAGCATCTCGGTGAACTCGGCCAGTTGCACCGCAATCGAGGGGTGTCCGGGCTCGTCCGCGCAGGCGAAGTGCGACCACAGGCCGACCACCTCGACGGCGCCGTCGGCCTGGGCCTTGAGCCCGGCATCGACCAGGGCCGGCCAGTCGGCGGGTAGGCAACCGTTGCGGCCCAGGCCGGTGTCCGCCTTGAGGTGCACGCGCGCGGTCCGGCCGCTCGCCCGTGCGGCGTCCACCACCTCGCGCATCGCCCAGAGCCCGCTCACCGAGATGTCCACATCGGCGCGCACCGCGTCCTCGAAGCGGTCGCCCGGGGCCCACAACCAGGTGAGCACGCGCCCGGTGTCGCCGGCCGCGCGCAACGCGAGCGCCTCCTCGACCACCGCGGTGCCCAGCCACGCGGCGCCGCCCGCACGGGCCGCCCGCGCGCACGGGAGCAGGCCGTGTCCGTAGGCGTTCGCCTTGACCACGCTCATCACCGCCGCCGAGCCCACCCGAGCCCGGACGGCCGCGATGTTGTCCCGAATGGCATCGAGATCGATCCGCGCCTCGGCACGCATGTGGCTGGTGGTCCTTCCGACGACGGTCATCGACGAGAGCCCGCGTCCCGGCTCCGGACGGGATCCGGTGCCGGGCATCCCGGAGCTCAAGACTCCCAGTGTGGCAGGCCCGTGCCGGGGCGGTCTCCCTGTCACGTGCCTGTGACGTCCGCCCACACCGCGGGCAGCGCCCGGATCAGGTCCGGCGCGGTCACCGGACCGGGCAGCGCGCGGGCGGCCAGGCCGTGCAGGTAGGCGGCCGCCGAACCGGCGTCCAGCGGGTCCAGGCCCGCCGCGAGCAGCGCGCCGGCCAGGCCGGAGAGCACGTCGCCGCTGCCCGCGGTGGCCAGCCACGGGGTGCCGGTGGGATTGATCCGGACCCGGCCGTCGGGCGCGGCGATCACCGTGGTGGAGCCCTTGAGCAGCACCACGCAGTCGTAGAGCGCGGCGAGCCGGCACGCGTGCTCCAGCCGCTCCGCCTCGACGCGTTCGCGGGTCGTGACGACCCCGGCGGCGGCGAACAGGCGCACCGCCTCTCCCGCGTGCGGGGTGAGCAGCGCGGGAGTCGGCCAGGTGCCGGGTTTCGCCCGGGCGAGCAGGGTCAGTCCGTCCGCGTCCACCAGCACCGGCGCCGAGCCGTGCAGTACGCCCGCCCAGCGCGCCTGGGCGTCCTGGTCGGTGTCCAGGCCCGGTCCCACCACCCAGGCCTGCACCCGACCGGCGTCGACCGGGGCAGCCTCGGTCGCCAGCGTCTCCGGCCAGGCCGCGAGCACCGGGCGCAACACCTCGGCCGGACCCGCGCAGCGGACCGCGCCCACGCCGCCGCGCACGGCCGCGCCGACCACGAGCACCGCCGCGCCGGGGTATCGGGGCGAGCCGGCGACCACGCCGAGCACCCCGCGCGAGTACTTGTCGCTCTCCCCCGTGGGAGCGGGCAACAGCCGGGCCACGTCCGCGTGTTGCAGGACGTCCACCCGTGACGTCGGCAGGTGCGGGTCGAGCCCGATGTCCACCAGGTGCCGCACGCCGGCGTACTGCGCTCCGGGGTCGACCAGCAGGCCGGGCTTGTAGGTGCCGAAGGTGACCGTGACATCGGCCCGTACCGCCGCGCCCTCGACCCGCCCGGTGTCCGCGTCCACCCCGCTGGGCACGTCGACCGCGACCACGATCGAATCCCGCACGTGCGCGAGCAGTTCCGCGGCGGGTGGGCGCAGCGCGCCCTTGCCGCCGATCCCGACGATGCCGTCGAGCACCAGGTCGGCCCGCCCGAGCAGGTCGATCGTGTCGGCCCGGTCCGGCGCGCCGGCGTCCCACACCCGTACGCCGGCCCGCCGCGCCCACGCCAGGCCCGCCGGATGGGCCCGCTCCGGCGCGAGCAGCAACGCGTCCACCCGCGCGCCGCGTCGGGCCAGCATGCCGCCCGCGTACAGCGCGTCCCCGCCGTTGTCGCCGCTGCCCACGAGCAGCGCGACCCGGGTGCCGTAGACCCGGCCGAGCAGTCGGGCGCACGTATTCGCCAGGCCGGTCGCGGCGCGCCGCATCAGCGTGCCCTCGGGCAACGTGGCCAACAGCGCGGCCTCCGCGCCACGCACCTGCTCGACGTCGTGCGCTGCGCGCATGCGCGACCCCCTCAGCCCTCGGCGATGACGACAGCGGAAGCAATGCCCGCGTCGTGGCTGAGCGACACATGCCAGTGCCGCACGCCCAGTTCGAAGGCCCGCGCGGCGACCGTGCCGGTCACCGCGAGCAGCGGCCGGCCGGAATCCTCGGTGGTCACCTCGGCGTCCAGCCAGTGCAGGCCGCCGGGCGCGCCGAGTGCCTTGGCCAGGGCCTCCTTGGCGGCGAACCGGGCGGCCAGGGACGCGACGCCGCGTTCCTGCCCGGACCGCACCCAACGCTCCCCTTCGGTGAAGAGCCGATCGGCCAACCCGGGGGTCCGCTCCAACGACTGCCCGAACCGCGCGATGTCCGCGACGTCGATACCCACACCGATGATCACGGCCCGAGCCTACAAACACCGGGGCCGCCGGCGCCCCGGCCCACGACGAGTCCGGGCCGCACCCCCGGCGGGGGTGCGGCCCGGTGGGCTCGTGGGCGCTCTCGGGTCACGACGCCTCGACGACGTCGGCCCGGTTGCGCTCGTTGACGAGAGTCACCGGCGGCTCGACGCGCACCTCGGTGCGGCGCCGCGGCTGCCACTGGCCGAGCAACATCGCGCCGAGGGCGATCAGCAGCCCGAGCACCTGGAGCGCGGTCAGCGTCTGGCTCAGCACGACCAGGCCGGCCAGCGTGGCGACCACCGGGTTGACCAGGCCGAGGAAGGACGCCACGCCGGCGCCGAGGCGCTCGATGCCGCGGAACCACAGCACGTAGGCGAGCGCGGTGCCGATCAGCACCAGGTAGCCGAAGCCGAGCAGGTTGCGGCCGGTGGGCACCGGCGGCATGCCCTCGATCGCGAACATCATCGGGACGATCACCATGCCGCCGACGGTGAGCTGCCATCCGGTGGTGGCCAACAGCGAGACCCCCTCGGGTCGACCCCAGCGCGCCGACATCACCACGCCCATCGCCATCAAGGTGGTGGCCAGCAGCATCAGGCCGACACCGATCGGGTCGAGTTCCGCCTCCGAGCTGAGCACGAGCAGGGCGACGCCGACCACGCCGCCGACGCCGGCGAGCAGCACCCGCGGTTGTGCCCGCACCTTCAGGATCAGGAACGACAGGCCCGCGACGATCAGCGGCGACACCGAGCCGATGGTGGCCGCGACACCACCGGGCAGGCGGTACGCGCCGGCGAAGATCAGCGGGAAGAACAACCCGACGTTGAGCATCCCCAGGACGAATGAGCGCCACCACCACACCCCGGTCGGCAGCCGTCTGGACATGGCGACCAGGAGCAGACCCGCGGGCAACGCCCGCACGCCGGCCGCGAGCAACGGCCGGTCGGCCGGGAGCATCTCCGTGGTCACGAGGTAGGTGGTCCCCCACGTGGCCGGGGCCACGGCCGTCGCCAGGAGCATCCCCACCCGACCGATCCCCCTGCTACCACCCTGAACCGCCATGCCATTCACCTCAACGCTAGTTTTGCGAGCAGTAACTATCTGAACGTTGAGATAAGTAAATACCCTCCTTCTGTGAGCGTCAAGTAGATGAGCGTTGAGATAAATTGGCGGCATGACCGAACGCGGCACATCCGAGACAGACATCCGCGACGCGATCGACGACGTCTGGGACCAATGGCACCGGGAGCGGCCCGACATCGCTCCCGAGAGCCTCGACGTCATGGCGGCCGTCGGGCGGATGAACCGGCTGCGCCGGTTCATCGACCAGACGTTGCGCACCTACTTCGCCCGCTACGGGCTCGACTTCTCCGAGTTCGACGTGCTGGCCACGCTGCGCCGCTCCGGCGGCGTCGAGGGGGTCAGCGCGGGCACGCTGCTGCGCTCGGCGATGGTCACGTCGGGCGCGATCACCAACCGGGTGGACAAGCTCACCGCGAAGGGCCTGGTCGAGCGCTCGGTCAGCGCCGAGGACCGCCGCTCGGTCCTGGTCAAGCTGACCCCCGAGGGCGTCAAGCTCGTGGACGACATCCTCGTCGGCCACCTGGAGAACGAGGGCCGCTTCCTCGCCGTCCTCGACGAAAGCGAGCGCGACCAGCTCAACGCCCTGCTGCGCAAGCTCCTGATCGCCCAGGGCGACACCCACCTGGGCTGACCCGAACCGATCCGGCCCCGAGCGCCCCGCCCGAAACGCGAAACCGCCCCGCGCCCCCTCTCGATGAGGGGGCGCGGGGCGGTCGAGGATCGGGTCGGACTACTCGACCGTGACCGACTTCGCCAGGTTGCGCGGCTGGTCCACCTCGTGGCCCTTGGCCGTGGCCAGCTCGCACGCGAATACCTGCAACGGCACGGTGGACACCAGCGGCTGCAGCAGCACCGGCGTGACCGGGATGCGCACCAGGTGGTCGGCGTACGGCACGACCGCCTCGTCGCCCTCCTCGGCGATCACGATGGTGCGTGCGCCGCGGGCCCGGATCTCCTGGATGTTGGACACGATCTTGTCGTGCAGCACCGAGCGCCCACGCGGCGACGGGACCACCACCACGACCGGCAGGCCCTCCTCGATCAGCGCGATCGGACCGTGCTTGAGCTCTCCCGCCGCGAAGCCCTCGGCGTGCATGTACGCCAGCTCCTTGAGCTTGAGCGCACCCTCGAGCGCCACCGGGTAGCCCACGTGCCGGCCCAGGAACAACACCGAACCGGCGTCCTTGAGCGAACGGGCCAGCTCGCGCACCGGCTCCATCGTGTCCAGGACCTTGTCCACCATCTCCGGCATCGCCGCGAGCTGCTCGATCACCTCGGTGATCTCGTCGCCCCACTTGGTGCCGCGCACCTGGCCCAGGTACAGCGCGACCAGGTAGCAGGCGACCAACTGGGTCAGGAACGCCTTGGTCGAGGCGACGGCGACCTCGGGGCCCGCGTGCGTGTACAACACCGCGTCCGCCTCGCGCGGCATCGTCGAGCCGTTGGTGTTGCAGATGACCAGCACCTTGGCGCCCTGCTCGCGGGCGTGCCGCTGGGCCATCAGCGTGTCCATCGTCTCGCCGGACTGCGAGATGGTCACCACCAGCGTCTGCCGGTCCAGGATCGGGTCGCGGTAGCGGAACTCGCTGGCCAGCTCGACCTCGCAGGGCACGCGGGTCCAGTGCTCGATCGCGTACTTGGCGATCAGGCCCGCGTGGAAGGACGTGCCGCAGGCGATGATCACGACCTTGTCGATCTCGCGCAGCACCTCGTCCGCGATCCGCACCTCGTCGAGCACCAGGCGCCCGTCGGTGCCGATCCGGCCCAACAGCGTGTCGGCGACCGCCTTGGGCTGCTCGGCGATCTCCTTGAGCATGAAGTAGTCGTAGCCGTCCTTCTCGGCGGCCGACACGTCCCAGTCCACGTGGTACTCGCGAATGGCCGCGGGCGCGCCGTCGAAGTCGGTCACCGTGATCGCGTCCCGGCGCAGCTCGACCACCTGGTCCTGGCCCAGCTCGATCGCCTCGCGCGTGTGCTCGATGAACGCGGCCACGTCCGAGGCGAGGAAGTTCTCGCCGACACCGCGACCGACCACCAGCGGCGAGTTGCGGCGCGCACCGACCACCACGTCGGGAGCGTCCGCGTGCACCGCGACCAGGGTGAAGGCGCCCTCCAGCCGACGGCAGACCCGGCGCATCGCCTCGGCCAGGTCCTCGCCGGCGCCCGCGAACTCCTCGGCCAGCAGGTGCGCGACCACCTCGGTGTCGGTCTCCGAGGCGAGCTTGTGCCCGCGCTCGGCCAACTCGGCGCGCAGCGCGGCGAAGTTCTCGATGATCCCGTTGTGTACGACGCCGACCCGACCCGCGTTGTCCAGATGCGGATGCGCGTTCGCGTCGTTGGGCGCACCGTGGGTGGCCCACCGCGTGTGCCCGATGCCACACGTCCCCACCGGAAGCGGCGATTCCGCCAGCGCGCCCACCAGGTTGGCCAGCTTCCCGGCGCGCTTCTCGCTCACCAGGGCACCGGCGGAGAGCACGGCCACCCCGGCCGAGTCGTAACCGCGGTATTCCAGCCGCTTGAGCCCGCCGATGACCACGTCCAGCGCCGATTGAGCGCCCACATATCCCACAATCCCGCACATGGGGGCCAGCCTACGGGGTCCACATCGGGCCGGCGGAAACGCGTTCGACGGCCCGGCGACGGCGCGTGGGCGCACACTCGGGACAATAGGCACGTGCACTCCTTCGCGGCTCAGGGGCCGGCTCGCGACCTGTCCCCCTTCGTCGAACTCGACCGCGCCGCCTGGACCCGGCTTCGGGCCGGGACGCCGCTGCCGCTGACCGCCGACGAACTCGAACGCCTGCGCGGCCTGGGCGACGTGGTCGACCTCGACGAGGTCTCCGACGTCTACCTGCCGCTGTCCAGGCTGCTGAACCTCTACGTGGGCGCCACCCGGGGCCTGGGCCGCGCGCTCACCACGTTCCTGGGCAACGGCGAGAACCCGGGCATACCGTTCGTGATCGGCGTCGCGGGCAGCGTCGCGGTGGGCAAGAGCACCACCGCCCGCATCCTGCGCGAACTGCTCGCCCGCTGGCCCGACCACCCGCACGTCGAACTGCTGACCACCGACGGCTTCCTCTACCCCAACGAGGAGTTGGAGCGCCGCGGGATCATGCACCGCAAGGGCTTCCCCGAGTCCTACGACCGACGCGCCCTGGTGCGCTTCGTCGCCGACGTCAAGGCGGGCAAGCCCGAGGTCACCGCGCCGGTGTACTCGCACCTGACCTACAACATCGTGCCGAACGAGCGGCTGACCATCCACCGGCCCGACATCCTGATCGTCGAGGGCCTGAACGTGCTGCAACCCGCCTCGCCGACCGCCGACGGCCGCCCCCGGCTCGCGCTGTCCGACTTCTTCGACTTCAGCCTGTACGTGGACGCCCGCACCCAGGACATCCGCCGCTGGTACCTGGAACGCTTCGTCAAACTGCGCCAGACCGCGTTCCGCGACCCGGCCTCGTACTTCCGCAAGTACGCGGTGATGACCCCCGAGGACGCGCTGCGCTACGCGGAGAACACGTGGGCCACCATCAACGAGACCAACCTGGTGCAGAACATCCGACCCACCCGCGCCCGCGCCACGCTGGTACTGCAAAAGGATGCGGAGCACGCGGTGAGCAGATTGCGACTGCGCAAGCTGTGAAGGGCGGTACCGTCACGGGATGTTCCATCTGCGCCTGATCGTCCCGGCCGACCGCAGCGCCGCCGTGCGCGACCTGTTGCTCGGCGAACCGGGAGCGACCCACCTGGTGGTGTGGCCGGGCGCGGCGGTGCAACCCCCCGGTGACGTGATCGCCTGCGATCTCGCGCGCGAGACCACCAGCGCGGTGCTCGCCGACCTGCGCGCGCTGGGCCTGGAGGACGACGGTGCGATCGCGCTCGAGGACCTGGACGTGATGTTGTCCCGGTCCGCGGACCAGGCCGAGCGGAACGCGCCGGGCGACAGCGCCGACTCCGTAGTCTGGGAGGAGATCGAGGAGGCCACCTCCGAGGAGTCCACCCTCTCGGTGACCTTCCTGGCCTTCCTGACGGTGGCCACCATGATCGCGGCGTGCGGTGTACTGCTGGACAACCCGATCCTGATCGTCGGCGCGATGGTGGTGGGACCCGAGTTCGGCCCGCTCGCCGGACTGTGCGTGGCCACCGTGCAGCGCAAGCCCCGACTCGCCGGCCGTTCCGCGCTCGCGCTGCTGATCGGCTTCCCGGTGGCGATGGCGGTCACCATGGCGTTCACCGCGCTCCTGGGCGCGTTCGGCCTGTTCGACCGCGAAATGCTCGAACGCTCGCGCCCACTCACCGAGTTCATCTTCCAACCGGACTGGTTGTCGTTCTGGGTCGCGCTGCTCGCCGGCGTCGCGGGCATGCTCTCGCTGACCAGCGCCAAGTCCGGCGCGCTGATCGGCGTACTGATCTCGGTCACCACCGTGCCCGCGGCCGCGAACGCGTCGGTGGCCATCCGGTACGCCGACTACCGGCAGGCGGCCGGCTCCCTGGGCCAACTCGGCCTGAACCTGGTCGGCATCGTGCTCGCGGGCACCCTCACCCTGCTCGTCCAGCGCGGCCTGTGGAGCCTGCAGGCCGCCCGCGCGAAACAACGGCCCCCGTCGCGTACGACGGGGGCCGGGAAGTCATCGTGAACCCGCGGGGGTTCGGCCGTGCTACTCGAGCGCGAGCAGGGTCCGCACGACCTCGGCCAGACCCGCGGCCTCGTCGTGCGCCTGGTCGTGCGTCTGCGCCTCGACCATCACCCGCACCAACGGCTCGGTGCCCGAGGGACGCAGCAACACCCGGCCGGTGTCCCCCAATCGCTTCTCCGCCAGCGCGACGGCCTGGGCCAGTTCGGGCGTGGTGTGCACCCGAGTGCGGTCCACCCCGGCGACGTTGACCAACATCTGCGGCAGGCGCGTCATCACCGAGGCCAACTCGTGCAGCGGCGTGCCCGTCTCCGCGACGCGCGCGAGCAGGCGCAGCGCGGTCAGCGTGCCGTCGCCCGTGGTGGCGTGATCCAACAACACCACGTGGCCGGACTGTTCGCCGCCCAGCGACAGGCCCGAGGCCTGCATCGCCTCCAGCACGTAGCGGTCGCCGACCGCGGTCTCCACCATCTTGATGCCCGCGGCCTGCATGGCCAGCTTGAGCCCCAGGTTGGACATCACGGTGGCCACCAGCGTGTTCTCCACGAGATGTCCGCCGTCGCGCATCGCCAGCGCGAGCACCGCCAGGATCGCGTCGCCGTCGACCAACTCGCCGCGCGCGTCCACCGCCAGGCACCGGTCCGCGTCGCCGTCGTGCGCGATGCCCGCGTCCGCGCCGTGCTCGACCACGGCCGCCCGCAGCGCGTCCATGTGCGTGGAACCGCAGTTGTCGTTGATGTTCAGCCCGTCGGGCTCCGCGTGGATCGCGATCACCTCGGCCCCGGCCCGACGCAACGCGTCCGGCGCCACCGCCGAGGAGGCGCCGTTCGCGCAGTCCACCACGACCTTGAGCCCGTCCAGGCGATGCGGCAGCGAGGACAGCAGGTGCTCGACGTAGCGCTCGTGGCCCTCGGGATGGTCCTGTACCCGGCCCACCCCGGACCCGGTCGGCCGCTCCCACGCGGTGCCCAGCAGCGCCTCGATCTCGTTCTCCACGTCGTCGGGCAGCTTGTGCCCGCCCCGCGCGAAGAACTTGATCCCGTTGTCCGGCATCGCGTTGTGGCTCGCCGAGAGCATCACGCCCATGTCCGCGCCGAGCAGCCCGGTCAGGTAGGCGATCGCCGGCGTCGGCAACACGCCGGCGCGGTACACGTCCACACCCGCGCCCGCCAGACCCGCGACCACGGCCGCCTCGAGAAACTCTCCGGAGGCCCGGGGGTCACGACCCACCACGGCGAACGGCCTGCGGCCGTGCCCTGATTGCGGAATCCCGTCCCGGCCGCGTGATCCGAGCACCCGCGCGGCGGCGACCGCCAGATCGAGCGCCAGTTCCGCGGTCAGCCGGCCATTCGCCAGGCCACGCACGCCGTCCGTACCGAAGAGTCGTCCCACAGTTGGATCTCCCGCATACATTCCGGATGTCTCGGACACTACCTCGCGACGCCACTCCCCCAGGAGTACCGCCGGAAAATGCATCAGGCCCCGGGGGCACGAACCGTGCCCCCGGGGCCTGATGACGCTGCGTACAGCCGCAGAGGGTGCTGCGGGCTGTTTAGCGCTTGCTGTACTGAGGCGCCTTGCGCGCCTTCTTCAGACCGTACTTCTTGCGCTCCGTGGCACGCGGGTCACGGGTCAGGAAGCCGGCCTTCTTGAGCGCCGGGCGGTTCGACTCGACATCGGCCTCGTTCAGCGAACGGGCCACACCCAGACGCAGCGCGCCGGCCTGGCCGGAGACGCCGCCACCGTGGATGCGGGCGTGCACGTCGTAGCGGTCGTCCAGCTCGAGCACCTTGAAGGGCTCGTTGACGAGCTGCTGGTGCACCTTGTTCGGGAAGTACTCCTCGAGCGTGCGCCCGTTGATCTTCCACTTGCCCGTGCCCGGAACGATCCGGACGCGCGCGACGGCTTCCTTGCGGCGGCCGGTGGCCGAACCCGCCTGCGGCTCGCTGAAGCGCGAGGCGAGCGACTCGGACGTGTAGCTCTCGAGCGGAAGACCCTCGGTCTCCTCGATCGGGGTTTCTGCAATGGTCTCGGCCACTGTTCTCCTCAAACTATTCGTTCGTCAGGCGGTGGCCGTGACTACTGCGCGACCTGGGTGATCTCGAACGGAACCGGCTGCTGCGCCGAGTGCGGGTGCTCGGAACCGCGGTACACCTTGAGCTTCGACAACATCTGCCGACCCAGGGTGTTCTTCGGGAGCATGCCCTTGATGGCCTTCTCCACGGCCTTCTCGGGGTTCTTCTCCAGCAACTCGTCGTAGCGGACGGCGCGGAGGCCACCCGGGTAGCCGGAGTGGCGGTACGCCATCTTCTGGCTGCGCTTGTTGCCCGACAGGTGAACCTTGTCGGCGTTCACAATGATGACGAAATCGCCGGTGTCGACGTGCGGCGCGTACACCGGCTTGTGCTTACCCCGGAGCAGGGCAGCAGCCTGGGTGGACAGACGGCCGAGCACGACATCGGTCGCGTCGATGACGTGCCACTGACGCTGGACGTCGCCGGGCTTGGGGCTGTACGTGCGCACGGTCGATAGCCTTCGCTTCTTCGTGAGTGTGTGCTTACGGATGCCGACTGGCTGTCCGGGAGATGATTCCGAACCGAATGCGGACTCCGGTGGCCGGCGGCCCGGCGTACCGACTCCACTCAAGCAAGCCAATACGCACAACGAACCGGCACAATACCGGGTCAAGGGGGTGCCGGTCAAAACGAGCAATGGGGCGATGATCTGCTCACGCCCCTCCCCAGCGTAAGCCATCCGCGCGGGTGCTCCTACCGTGCCACGCCGGTCCTCACCGGATCGGCGGATAGGTACGATGCGCCGAACGATCGGGTCGTCGGCGCATGGGGAGCCGAGGCGGGTCACTCCTTGCAGGGGGCGGGTATGTCGGGGGTCGGTACACCGGGAGACGACGGGCAGCAGCCCTGGAGCGTACGCCCGGGCGGGCCCGGGTCACCGGGGCAGCCGGCCCACGCGTGGGATCCGTTCCCCACCCAGGCGCAGGGCCCCCAGGGGCCACAGCCGCATCCCCAACCACAGCAGCCCTTCGCCCGACCGGCGCACGAACAGCCAACGGGGCAACAGCAGTTCGGCTCCTCCACCGGTCCCGACTGGGACGCGCTGGCGGAGCGACGCGACGCGGCGGCCCGCCGCCGCAGGCTGCTGTTCACCGTGGGCGGCTCCGTGCTCGGACTCGCCCTGATCGGCGGCGTGGTCGCGGCGGTCATGGCCACGTCCGGCGACGACGACAAGAAGAGCGCGGGACCGGGCGCCTCGGGCGTCCCGTCCGCCTCGACCTTCGCCCCGGCCAAGCCCACCTTCCGCCCCGCGCCCACGGTCCCGCCGCCGCCTCCGGCCCAGGCCGTGCTCGCCGACCCGGCCCTGGACAACGCGCCGTTCACGGTCGAATCGCTGTTCCCCGGCGCGAAGTTCACCGTCAACGGGCGGCAGTACTCGGTGGTCGCGAGCAAGCTGGACAACACCTGTTCGGACGGCACCGACGCCAAGCTCGGCCCGGCCGCGCGCAACCAGCAGTGCACCCAGCTCATCCGACTCGCGGTGGTCGGCCCGAACGGCATCGTCTCCACCGCCGCGGTCGCCTCGTTCCCCTCCGCCGACAAGGCCGCGGCGATCAAGAACGGCAAGGATGGCGGCGAACTGCTGCCGCTGGCCGGCCCCGGCGTCAAGGTCCTCGACGCCCAGAAGCAAAAGCACGGCAAGCTGCGCAACTCCGTCGGCCGCTACGCGCTGTTCACCCTGGACTGGTACGCCGACGGCAAGGACCCGGTCGGCGACGACAAGACCATGGCGCAGGCCCAGGACGACGTGGACAAGTTCCTGTGGAACTCGCTGACCGCACGCGGCGAGGCGCGCTCCAAGCAGATCGACGACGAGAACCGGCGCAAGGCCCTGGAACAGATCCAGGGCTGACCCGGACGGGCCGGGGCCGCACCCCGACCCCCGTCCATCCCGACCTCAGCCGCCGTCCCGACGCCGACGGGTGGCCGTCACCCGGTCCGCGAGCAACGCGTCCGCCGGGTAGGCCACCTCCTCCAGGGTCAACCCGTGCGCGGGCGCGACGTGCACGCCCGAGTCGCGCACCGCGCGCCCGAGCACCTCCAGCGGCCACTCCACCGGCTTGCGTCCGGTGCCCACCGCCAGCATCGCGCCCACCAGCGAGCGCACCATGTTGTGGCAGAACGCGTCGGCCCGCACGGTCGCCACGATCACCGGCCGAAACGCGGGACCCACATCGGCCCCGCTCGGCGTCTCGCGCGCCCAGGAGAAGTCCTGGAGGCAGCGCACGGTGGTGGCCCCCTCGCGCTTGCGGCAGAACGACGCGAAGTCGTGCTCGCCCAACAACCGCTGCGCGGCCGCGTTCATCCGGGTCTCGTCCAGCGGCCGGTCGTGCCACACCACGCTGCCCCGCCGCAGCGGGTCCACCCCGCCCGGCGCGTCGCACACCCGATACGCGTAGCGCCGCCAGATCGCGCCGAACCGGGCGTCGAAGCCCTCGGGCGCCACGGTGATGTCGCGCACCCGCAGATCCCGGGGCAGCGCCCCGGTGACCCGACGCAGCGCCACGTCGCCCAGCGCGGCCCACACCTCGTCGGGCACGTCGAGGTGGGCCACCTGACCCCGCGCGTGCACCCCCGCGTCCGTGCGCCCGGCCACCGTCAACTGGGCGGGCTCGGCCAGCCGCAGCACGGTGGTCAGGGCGCTCTCCAGCGTGCCCTGCACGGTGCGCAGCTCGCGCTGCCGGGCCCAGCCCGCGAACTCGGTGCCGTCGTACGACAGATCGATGCGCAAGCGCACCACGTCAACCACCTCCGGGCATGGCGCGAGCCCGCCCTCCGTACGGGTACGGGGGACGGGCTCGCACTGTGATTCACAACGCGTGGAGCACGCGACGAGACCGTCAGGCCTTGTCGGCGTCCTTGCTCTCCTCGGCCTTCTCGGCCTCGGCGGCGGGCGCCTCCTCGGTCTCGACGACCTTCGTCGTCTCGACCTTGGCGGTCTCCTGCTCCTTGACCGAGCGCTTCGTGGCGGCCTCGGCCTCGCCGACCGCGGTCTGCGCCACGGTCAGCGCCTCGACCAGCTCGATGACCGCCATGGGCGCGTTGTCGCCCTTGCGGTTGCCGATCTTGGTGATGCGCGTGTAACCGCCCGGGCGGTTCTCGTACCGAGGAGCGATCTCCTCGAAGAGCGCGTGCACGACGCTCTTGTCACGAACGATCGTGAGCACCTGGCGACGGTTGTGCAGGTCGCCCTTCTTCGCCTTGGTGATCAGTCGCTCGGCGACGGGACGCAGCCGACGCGCCTTGGCCTCGGTCGTGGTGATCCGACCGTGCTCGAACAGCGCCGTCGCGAGACCGGCCAGGATCAGCCGCTCGTGGGACGGGCCGCCGCCGAGGCGCGGACCCTTGGTGGGCCTGGGCATGTTCTCTCCTAGATATTCCTGCGCCGGCCGTATCAGGTACCGGCGTCAGTCCACCCGGGCCGGTCGGCCCGGGTGGTGGGCTACGCCTCGCGACGAAGCTCAGTACTGCTCGGTCTCGGCGAAACCGTGGTCGTCCTCGTCGCCGAAGCTGTCCGCGGCGGCGGTCGGGTCGAACCCGGGCGGGCTGTCCTTGAGGGCCAGACCCATCCCGTTGAGCTTCGCCTTGACCTCGTCGATGGACTTCGCACCGAAGTTGCGGATGTCCAGCAGGTCGGCCTCGCTGCGCGCGACCAGTTCACCCACGGTGTGGATGCCCTCGCGCTTGAGGCAGTTGTACGAGCGGACCGTGAGCTCGAGCTCCTCGATCGGCAGCGCCAGATCGGCCGCGAGCGCGGCGTCGGTCGGCGACGGGCCCATGTCGATGCCCTCGGCGTCGATGTTCAGCTCGCGGGCGAGACCGAACAGCTCGACCAGCGTCTTGCCCGCGGAGGCCATCGCGTCGCGCGGACGCATGGACTGCTTGGTTTCGACGTCGACGATCAGCTTGTCGAAGTCCGTGCGCTGCTCGACACGGGTGGCCTCGACCTTGTACGTGACCTTGAGCACCGGCGAGTAGATCGAGTCGACCGGCACGCGGCCGATCTCCTGGCCCGCCTGCTTGTTCTGCACCGCGGAGACGTAGCCGCGACCGCGCTCGACGGTCAGCTCCATCTCCAGCTTGCCCTTGGCGTTCAGCGTCGCCAGGACCAGGTCGGGGTTGTGCACCTCGACACCGGCCGGCGGCGCGATGTCGCCGGCGGTGACCACACCCGGGCCCTGCTTGCGCAGGTACATCACGACCGGCTCGTCGTGCTCCGAGGAGACGACGAGCTGCTTGATGTTCAGGATGAGGTCGGTGACGTCCTCCTTGACACCCGGCACGGTGGTGAACTCGTGCAGGACGCCGTCGATCCGGATGCTGGTGACAGCAGCGCCCGGGATCGAGGACAGGAGCGTACGACGGAGCGAGTTGCCGAGCGTGTAGCCGAAGCCGGGCTCGAGGGGCTCGATGACGAACCGCGAGCGGTATTCGTCGACGACGTCCTCGGTGAGGGTCGGCCGCTGGGCGATAAGCATGGGGATGCCTCCTGGTAATGACGCCCGCTATTTGACGCCAGTGGAAACAAGGATACGGGCGGACCGGCACAATCCCGGTCCGCCCGATCCCGTGGAGCTCTTACTTGGAGTAGAGCTCGACGATGAGCTGCTCCTGCACCTGCG
Source organism: Embleya sp. NPDC127516 (assembly GCF_044765325.1). NCBI lineage: Bacteria > Bacillati > Actinomycetota > Actinomycetes > Kitasatosporales > Streptomycetaceae > Embleya > Embleya sp. NPDC127516. The sequence goes on from NZ_JBIWJT010000026.1 coordinate 57,806, forward strand.
TGTCGATGACCTGACGCGCGGGGAGGGAGTGCACGAGGATGCGCATCTTGCCCGGGATGACCTCGAGCCAGGCCGGGACGGTGCGCTCGCCGGCCTCGGCACGGGCGACCACGAACGGGGTCAGCTCGACCGAGTCCTTGCGGACCTCGATGATGTCGTTGTCGGAGACCCGGAACGACGGGATGTCCGTCTTGACGCCGTTGACCACGATGTGACCGTGGCGAACGAGCTGACGGGCGTGGTCACGCGACTTGGCGAAGCCCGCGCGGTAGACCACGTTGTCCAGGCGCGACTCGAGGATGCGAAGCAGGTTCTCGCCGGTCTTGCCCTGGCGACGGTTCGCTTCCTCGTAGTAGCCCTTGAACTGCTTCTCGAGCACACCGTAGATGCGCGCGCACTTCTGCTTCTCGCGCATCTGCAGCAGGTACTCGCTGTCCTTGGTACGGCCACGACCGTGCTCACCCGGCGGGTAGGGGCGAATCTCGATCGGGCACTTCGGGCCCTCGCACTTGCTGCCCTTGAGGAACAGCTTCATCTTCTCGCGACGGCAGCGCTTGCAGTCCGCGCCGGTGTAACGCGCCATTGTTCTTTAACTCCTAGTCAGCTGCTGGTCAGACGCGGCGGCGCTTGGGGGGGCGGCAGCCGTTGTGCGGCACGGGGGTGACGTCCTGAATGGAGCCGACCTCCAGGCCGGTGGCCTGCAGCGAACGAATGGCGGTCTCACGACCGGAACCCGGGCCCTTGACGAAAACGTCGACCTTGCGCATGCCGTGCTCCTGGGCACGACGCGCGGCGGACTCGGCGGCCATCTGCGCGGCGAAGGGGGTCGACTTGCGCGAACCCTTGAAGCCGACGTGGCCCGCGGAGGCCCACGAGATCACGTTGCCGCTGGGGTCCGTGATCGAAACGATGGTGTTGTTGAACGTGCTCTTGATGTGGGCGTGCCCGTGAGCGACGTTCTTCTTTTCCTTGCGGCGCACCTTCTTGGCGCCCGCGCGGCTCTTGGGAGGCATCTGCTGGAAACTCCTGAGGTCGTCGGTCCGCTACGAATTGAGGACCGCGTGATCCGTCGTACGCGGACTACTTCTTGCCCGGCTTCTTCTTGCCGGCGATCGCGCGGCGCGGGCCCTTGCGGGTACGCGCGTTGGTGTGGGTGCGCTGACCGCGGACGGGAAGACCGCGACGGTGACGCAGACCTTCGTAGCAACCGATCTCGACCTTGCGGCGGATGTCGGCCTGAACTTCGCGGCGGAGGTCACCCTCGACGCGGTAGTTCGACTCGATCCAGTCGCGAAGCTTGATCAGGTCGTCCTCGGCGAGATCGCGGACGCGGGTGTCGGGGTTGACACCGGTGTTCTTCAGCGTGTCCAGCGCACGAGTGCGCCCGACGCCGAAGATGTAGGTCAGAGCGACCTCGACCCGCTTCTCACGGGGGAGGTCGACGCCGACGAGGCGTGCCATATGTGTGGCTCCTGGTTTAGTCGGAGGTCTGGCCCAGCACCGGTCCGGCACACCTTCTGGAGATGTCCTCGGTCCTCGGCCTCCGGCCGAGGGTGGCGTCCCGCACGAAACGGGGGTCGGGTGCTGCGGCTCTTACGGGGTGCGTCGCGCGTCGATCGCTCGTTGTGCGAGGGGGGTGTTGCTCAGCCCTGGCGCTGCTTGTGGCGCAGGTTCTCGCAGATCACCATGACCCGGCCGTGACGGCGGATCACCTTGCACTTGTCGCAGATCTTCTTGACGCTCGGCTTGACCTTCATGATTTCTCCGGTACGTGTGACGAAGGCGTGCGGGCACGCCGCCGTCGCCGAGTCGGTTATCGGTTTGCGTCCAAGCCCCGCACACCACGCTCGGCGTGGGCAGGGCCGGGGCTCGCCTACTTGTAGCGGTAGACGATCCGGCCGCGGGTCAGGTCGTAAGGGCTCAGCTCCACGACAACCCGGTCGTCCGGAAGAATACGGATGTAGTGCATCCGCATCTTCCCACTGATGTGCGCGAGGACTTTGTGCCCGTTCTGAAGCTCCACGCGAAACATGGCGTTGGGGAGCGACTCGATGACGGTGCCCTCGATTTCGATGGCCCCTTGCTTCTTGGGCATGTCCTCCGCGCTTCGTATCTCGGGATCAGCTACCGTTACCCGGCGCACATGACGAAGCTCAAATTTTTGGCGCCCAGATGACGGGCGCGCCAAACCTGGCTACATGTGAGCCGACGAGTCAGTCTAAGGCACTCGGCCAGTGAAAGCGAAACCGGGCCCGGAACCGCAGGTTCCGTTCCCGCCGGGCCCGTCGGTCTACCTCAGGAAGTAGACCAGCGCCCACACCAGCACGCCGAGTGACATCACGACCAACCAGACCTTGTTCAACGTCGCGTTGGAAACCCGCGGACGCCGCTCCTCCGCCGGGCCGTAGGCACCGGCTCGTGGAGGCGCGTCGACGATCGGTCGGTACTCCGGCGGCGGCGTCGCACCCGCCGCGTCGTCTCGATCCTCACGGCCCGGCAGATTCGCCGAGACCGCGTCGAGCTCCCCCACCGTACCGGCTCGGCGGACCGCGTCCAGGCGCGCCCGGTATTCGGACAGCGCCAGCCGACCCGACGCGAGGTGCTCACGCAGCTCGGCGGTCACGCGTTCGCGGTCCGTGGGAGTCGCGGGAGCGTTCGGATCTCGGTCCATGAGACGAGGGTAGCCCGGTCACGGCGAGGAGCGCCCGTGGCGCCAGTAGACCATCTGGATCGAACCCAGCACGGCCGCGGCGGGACCGTAGACCCACACCGGCCAGAAGTACACGACCCCGGTACCGGCCACCGCGACCAGCAGCCAGATCACCACGTTCAACGCGGTGACCGCGTTCAGCGTGGTCCACGCCGCGCGCAGGGCCCGCGCGCCGGCGGCCCACCCGTCGCGCTCCCCGTGCGCTGGAACCACCTCCCGGCGCACCTGCGGCCGGACCGGCGGCGGCGCGGGCCGGGGCGCCGGCCAGGACGCGACCGGCGGCGGCTCCGGCGCGACCGGCCGCGCCAGGGTCGCCCGGGTACGGGCCACCTCGTAGGCCATCCGCGCGCGGATCACCTCGACATCCGCCTCCAGGTGTTCCGGCGGCGGCAGATCGGCGATCAGCCGAGCCAGCTCCCCCAGCGTGACCGCCTCGTAGGCGGCCCCCATGCGTTCGTTGAACTCTGCGAGCGTCAACCGTCCGACGGCGTGGTGATCGCGCAGCAGCGTCACCGCCGCCTCACGGTCCACGTCGGATGCCCGCATGGTCGGAGTCCTCACCATGTCATCGACACTAGGCAGGGCGCGAAGAGTCGTACATGGTGCCAGCCCCACCATCGAGGGGGGTCTGGCATCAGGGCAGCGTCAGTACCACGGGCCCGTTCTCGGTGATCGCGATCGAGTGCTCCCAGTGCGCCGCGTAGCCGCCCGCGGTGGTCTTGACCGTCCACTCGTCGGCCAGCGTGTACGTGTCCGGCTTGCCCAGGGTGACCATCGGCTCGATCGCCAGGCACACCCCGACCTCCAGGCGCGGCCCGCGCCCGCCGGGGCCGTAGTTGAGCACGTGCGGGTCCTGGTGCATCTCGGTGCCGATGCCGTGGCCGCCGTAGTCCTCGACGATGCCGTACTTGGCGCCGCCCGGCAGCGGGTTGGCCCGGATCGACTTCTCCACCGCGTGGCTGATGTCGGTCAGCCGACCGCCGGCCACCGCGGCCTCGATGCCCGCCCACATCGACTGCTCGCACACCCGGCTCAGTTCGAGCACCTCGGGCCGCACCGTGCCGATCGGCACGGTGATCGCCGAGTCGCCGTGCCAGCCGTCCAGGATCGCCCCGCAGTCGATCGAGATGATGTCTCCGTCGTGCAACGGCGTCTCGTCCGGAATCCCGTGCACCACCACGTCGTTGACCGACGCGCAGATCGACGCGGGGAAGCCGTGGTAGCCCTTGAACGAGGGGATCGCGCCCGCGGCGCGGATCGAGCGTTCGGCGATCGCGTCCAGGTCGGCCGTCGTCACGCCCGGCTTCGCCGCTTCGCGCAGCGCCTCCAGGGTGTGTGCCACGACGGCCCCGGCGCGACGCATCTTCTCGATCTGCTCGGGCGTCTTGCGTTCGATTCGCATCTGCCGCTTCCTGAACACCGGCATGGCCGTCCTCATTCGTATTCGTGTGTCGCCGAGGTTGTGTGTCGGCGCGAAAGCACGATGGGCGATCCGGGGTTTCCCCGGATCGCCCATGTGTGATGTCTGTCGCGGCCGACGCCGATCAGGCGCGGAACTCCCGAAGCGCGGCCATCGCGCGCTCGGTGACCTCCTTGACCGGACCGGTCGCCTGGATCGGCAGCAGGAGGTTGCGCTCGGAGTAATAGCCGACCAAGGGTTCGGTCTGCTCCTTGTACACGTCCAGACGGTGCCGAACGGTCTCCTCGCGGTCGTCGTCGCGCTGGTACAGCTCGCTCCCGCACTCGTCGCAGACCCCGGCGACCTTCGGCGGGTCGGTCAGGATGTGGCAGACGTGCCCGTTGGCGCGGCACTGCCGACGGCCGGAGATCCGCTGGATGATCTCCGAGTCGTCGACCTTGAGTTCGAGCACGACGTCGAGTTCGGTGTCGTTCTCGGCGAGGATCTCGTCGAGCACCTTGGCCTGGGCCGTGTTGCGCGGGAACCCGTCGAGCAGGAAACCGGCGGCGACGTCCGGCTGCGCCAGGCGCTCCCGGACCATGCCTATGGTCACCTCGTCGGGTACCAGGTTGCCCGCGTCCATGTAGGTCTTCGCCTCGCGGCCGAGCGGGGTGCCCTGACTCACGTTGGCGCGGAAGATGTCACCGGTCGAGACGGCGGGAATCGACAGGTTGGCGGCGATGTACTGGGCCTGGGTTCCCTTACCCGCGCCGGGAGGCCCCACGAGAACGATACGCATTTAGCGGAGGAAGCCTTCGTAGTTGCGCTGCTGGAGCTGACTCTCGATCTGCTTCACGGTTTCCAGACCCACTCCCACGATGATCAGGATGCTCGTGCCGCCGAACGGGAAGTTCTGGTTGGCGTTGAAGAGCACGAGCGCGATGCTGGGTACCAACGCGATCATGCCCAGGTACAACGATCCGGGCCACGTGATCCTGGTGAGGATGTAGTTCAGGTATTCCGCGGTCGGTCTGCCGGCGCGGATCCCCGGAATGAAGCCACCATACTTCTTCATGTTGTCGGCAACTTCTTCGGGGTTGAACGTGATGGCCACGTAGAAGAACGCGAAGAAGACGATCAGCAGGAAGTACGTGATCATGTACAGCGGATGGTCGCCCTTGACGAAGTGGCGTTCGATCCACACCGCCCAGTCCGATTTCCCACCGCTGAACTGAGCGATGAGGGCCGGGATGTACAGCAGCGACGAGGCGAAGATGACGGGGATGATGCCCGCCTGGTTCACCTTGAGCGGGATGTAGGTCGAGGTCCCGCCGTAGGCGCGACGCCCGATCATGCGCTTGGCGTACTGCACCGGGATCCGGCGCTGCGCCTGTTCCACGAAGACCACCAGGCCGACCATCACGAGGCCGATGGCGATGACGGTGAAGAACGGTACCCAACCGCCGCCGATGGTGCCCTGCTCCTTGATCGTCCACAGCGCGGCCGGGAAGCCGGCGGCGACCGAGACGAACATCAGGATGGACATGCCGTTGCCGATGCCGCGGTCGGTGATCAGCTCACCGAGCCACATGATCGTCGAGGTGCCGGCGGTCATCACGGCGACCATGACGATCACTCGGAAGAGCGAGTCGTCCGGAACGATGCCCTGCGGGTCGCAGGTGGCGCTGCGGGCGCTGGAGAAGAGCGCGCCGCTGCGTGCGGTGGCGATCAGCGCGGTGGACTGCAGGATCGACAAAGCGATGGTCAGGTACCGGGTGTACTGGGTGATCTTCGCGGTGCCGGACTGCCCCTCCTTCTTGAGGGCCTCCAACCGCGGGATCACCACGGTGAGGAGCTGCAGGATGATGCTCGCCGTGATGTACGGCATGATCCCCAGCGCGAAGATCGTGAGTTGCAGCAGCGCGCCGCCGCTGAACATGTTCACGAGGCCGAACAGGCTGTTCCGGTTGGAGTCCTCTACGCAAGAGCGCACCATCTCGAACGAGACGCCCGGTACCGGGATATGCGACCCGATCCGGAAGAGGACGATGATCGCCAACGTGAACAGCAGCTTCTTGCGCAGGTCGGGCGTGCGGAACGCCCTGGCGAACGCGGTGAGCACACTGCCTCCTGCGCCTCGCCCGTCTTAGGGGCGAGTCGATCGAGTCGTCGGTCCGGTAGGACCACTGGTCAGGTCCCACACAGGAACCTCACGGACAATAACAGCGCCGACGGCCCGGAAGTATCGCCCCGGCCCGACGTTCCTGCGACATGACACAACACACGGTAAAAACACAGCAAGTCATGTGTGGGGGTGGAGCAATGAACCTGCCCCCACGTCACAGCAAACCACAGGGGCGCCACCACCTTACCGGCGTGACACCCCTGCGCTATAGCCTCCAACGACGTCAAGGCCCGTTCGGTACCGATCCGAACGGGCCATGACGATCACACCTTGTCCCGCGTTCGGATCAGACCGACAGTTCGTCGGTCGAACCACCCGCGGCGGCGATCTTGGTCTTCGCCGAGCCGGAGAAGGCGTGCACCTTCACCTGGACGGCAACCGAGATCTCGCCGGTGCCCAGGATCTTGACGGGCAGGTTCTTGCGAACCGCGCCCTTCTCGATCAGACCCTCGACGGTGACTTCGCCACCGTTGGGGTACAGGGCCTCGATCTTGTCCAGGTTCACGACCTGGAACTCGACCCGGAACGGGTTCTTGAAGCCCTTGAGCTTGGGCAGCCGCATGTGCAGCGGCATCTGCCCACCCTCGAAGCGGGCCGGCACCTGGTAACGAGCCTTGGTGCCCTTGGTGCCACGACCGGCGGTCTTACCCTTGGAGCCCTCGCCACGACCCACGCGGGTCTTGGCGGTCTTGGCGCCCGGGGCGGGCCGCAGGTGGTGCACCTTCAGCGGGTTGTCAGCACCCATGTCAGTCGACCTCCTCGACGGTGACGAGGTGCGACACCGTCGCGATCATGCCGCGGATCTCCGGGCGGTCTTCCTTGACGACCACGTCGTGGACGCGCTTGAGACCGAGCGAACGGAGAGTGTCCCGCTGGTTCTGCCTGCCACCGATCTTGGATCGGGTCTGCGTGACCTTGAGACGTGCCATTACGCACCAACCCCCGCGCGGGCCCGCAGGAGCGCGGCCGGGGCCACGTCCTCCAGAGGCAGGCCACGACGAGCCGCGATCTCCTCGGGGCGAACGAGCCCCTGGAGCGCCGCGACGGTCGCGTGCACGATGTTGATCGGGTTCGACGAACCGAGCGACTTGCTCAGCACGTCGTGGATGCCGGCGCACTCGAGCACGGCGCGCACGGGGCCACCGGCGATGACACCGGTACCCGGCGAGGCCGGCTTCAGGAGCACGACGCCGGCAGCCTTCTCACCCTGGATCGGGTGCGGAATGGTGCCCTGGATACGGGGGACCTTGAAGAAGTGCTTCTTGGCCTCTTCAACACCCTTGGCGATCGCGGCCGGCACCTCCTTGGCCTTGCCGTAACCGACACCTACGGTGCCATCGCCATCGCCAACCACGACCAGCGCGGTGAAGCTGAAGCGACGACCACCCTTCACGACCTTGGCGACGCGATTGATCGCGACGACGCGCTCGACGTAAGCGGTCTTCTCGGCGGCTGCGCCACCATCACGTCGATCCCGCCGGTCCCGCCGCTCGCCGCCGCCGGCGCCGCCACCGCGGCGCTGGGGTCCAGCCATCAGAATGTCCTCACATCTGTCGTTCGAAGCTTGTCCCGGAGCGGGCTCAGAAGGTCAGCCCGTTACCGCGTGCGGCATCCGCGAGGGCGGCGATACGACCGTGGTACTTGTTACCACCGCGGTCGAACACAACGGCCTCTACACCGGCAGCCTTCGCGCGCTCGGCGACCAATTCGCCGACCTTGCGAGCCTGAGCGGTCTTGTCGCCCTCACCACCACGGATGGACGGGTCCATCGTGGAGGCCGAAGCGAGAGTGTGGCCGGCGATGTCGTCGATAACCTGCGCCACCATGTGACGGGTGGAGCGGCTCACGACGAGACGGGGCCGCAGCGGGGTGCCGGAAACCTTCTTCCGCACCCGGATGTGCCGGCGCTTGCGTGCGACAGACTTCTTCGCAACGCCCTTGCCGGTCTTCACGCCGACAGCCATGCCTACTTACCAGCCTTTCCGACCTTGCGGCGGATGACCTCGCCGGCGTACTTGACGCCCTTGGCCTTGTACGGGTCGGGCTTCCGCAGCTTGCGGATGTTCGCGGCGATTTCACCGACCTTCTGCTTGTCGATGCCTTCGACCGAGAAACGGGTCGGGGCCTCGACCACGAAGGTGATGCCCTCCGGGGCCTCGACGACGACGGGGTGGCTGAATCCGAGCGCGAACTCCAGCGAGGAGCCCTTCGCCTGGACTCGGTAACCGACACCGCTGATCTCGAGCTTCTTGATGTATCCCTGGGTCACACCAGTGATCATGTTCGCCACCAGCGTCCGGGACAGCCCGTGCAGGGCCTTCGAGCGACGCTCGTCGTCGGGACGGGTCACCGCGAGGGTGCCGTCATCCGACTTTGCGATCTCGATCGGGGCGGCGATGGTGTGCGACAGGGAACCCTTGGGGCCCTTCACGACAACCTCGCGGCCATTGATGGTGACGTCCACACCGGTGGGAACCGGGATGGGGAGACGTCCGATGCGCGACATTGCTCTCCTTCCCTTCCCTTACCAGACGAAGGCGAGGACTTCCCCGCCCACGCCCTTCTTGGCCGCCTGCTTGTCGGTGAGGAGACCGGTCGACGTCGAGATAATCGCGACGCCGAGGCCACCGAGCACCTTCGGCAGGTTCGTGGACTTTGCGTACACCCGCAGACCGGGCTTCGACACACGGCGGACGCCGGCGATCGAGCGCTCGCGGTTCGGGCCGTACTTGAGGACGACGGTGAGCTTCTTGCCCACCTCCGCGTCCTCGACGCGCCAGCCCTGGATGTAACCCTCCTGCTGGAGGATCTCCGCGATGTGCGACTTGATCTTGCTGAACGGCATCACGACATCGTCGTGATATGCCGAGTTGGCGTTCCGCAGACGGGTCAGCATGTCTGCGATGGGGTCGGTCATGGTCATGACGGCCTCAAGGCCTTTCTCGCCGTGGTTTCCCGGCGTGCGATCCCTCGCCCCGCCGCCCTCCCGAGGGAGAGCGGCGGAGCGACGACTGCGGTGCGGGACCTACGACGTCGTTACTGTTCTCGCCCGTCCCCGCGGGACGGGCGATGTGCCGGGTCGCGTCGGCCGTCGAAACGGCCGCCGCGAACTACCAGCTGCTCTTGGTGACGCCCGGCAGCTCGCCGGCGTGCGCCATCGTGCGCAGGCACACGCGGCACAGGCCGAACTTGCGGTACACCGAGTGAGGGCGGCCACAGCGCTGGCAGCGCGTGTAGCCACGAACCTCGAACTTCGGCTTGCGGGCGGCCTTTGCGATCAGGGCCTTCTTCGCCACGTCTCAGTCTCCTTGTTGCGTTCCTCAGTCGGCGAGCCGACTGCTCACGCTTCCTTGAACGGGAAGCCGAGGAGACGCAGCAGAGCGCGGCCCTCGTCGTCGTTCTTGGCGCTGGTCACCACAGTGATGTCCATGCCGCGAACGCGGTCGATCTTGTCCTGGTCGATCTCGTGGAACATCGACTGCTCCGTGAGACCGAAGGTGTAGTTGCCGCGGCCGTCGAACTGCTTCGGCGAGAGCCCGCGGAAGTCGCGGATACGCGGCAGAGCGATCGACAGCAGACGGTCGAGGAACTCCCACATCCGGTCGCCGCGCAGTGTAACGTGCGCGCCGATCGGCTGACCCTCACGCAGCTTGAACTGCGCGATGGACTTGCGGGCCTTCGTGACCTGGGGCTTCTGGCCGGTGATGGCCATCAGGTCCTTGATCGCGCCGTCGATCAGCTTCGAGTCGCGGGCGGCGTCGCCCACACCCATGTTGACCACGATCTTGGTGACGCCCGGAACCTGCATGACGTTCTCGAACGAGAACTCCTCACGCAGCTTGCCGAGGATCTCCTCGCGGTAACGCTGCTTCAGACGCGGCAGTTCGCGCGCCTCAGTGGTGACCGTCATCAGATGTCCTCACCGGTCCGCTTGGCGTACCGGATCTTGTTGCCCTCGTCATCGAACCGGAAGCCGGTCCGCGTCGGGACCTTCTTACCGTCCTTCTCCACGACCAGCATCACGTTGCTGACGTGGATGGAGGCTTCCTGGGTGATGATGCCACCGGTCTTGGCACCCTTGGCGGACTGACCCACCTTGGTGTGCTTCTTGATCCGGTTGACGCCCTCGACCAGGACGCGCTCCTTCGGCGGGTAGGCCGCGATGACCTTGCCCTGCTTGCCCTTGTCCTTGCCCGTGATGACCTGTACCAGGTCACCCTTCTTGATCTTCATCGCCTTCGCCATTGGTTAGAGCACCTCCGGCGCGAGCGAGATGATCTTCATGAACTTCTTCTCACGAAGCTCACGGCCGACCGGGCCGAAAATACGGGTGCCTCGGGGTTCGCCATCGTTCTTCAGGACAACGGCGGCGTTCTCGTCAAAGCGGATGTAGGAGCCGTCGACACGCCGGCGCTCCTTCACGGTCCGCACGATGACCGCCTTGATGACGTCACCCTTCTTCACGTTGCCACCGGGGATCGCGTCCTTGACGGTGGCAACGATGACGTCCCCGATGCCCGCGTAGCGCCGGCCGGAGCCACCGAGCACACGGATGCAGAGAATCTCCTTCGCACCCGTGTTGTCGGCGACTCGCAGTCGCGACTCCTGCTGGATCACGTCTAACTCCTGATCGTCACGTCGCGGTCACGACCCACGGTTGGTGGGGCGACCGGCGCTCGCTACTTGGCCTTTTCGAGGATCTCGACGATGCGCCAACGCTTGCTGGCGGACAGCGGCCGAGTCTCCATGAGGACGACACGGTCACCGACGCCACAGGCGTTCTGCTCGTCGTGAGCCTTCAGCTTGTTCGTGCGGCGGATGACCTTGCCGTACATCGGGTGCTTCACGCGGTCCTCGACGGCGACAACGACGGTCTTGTCCATCTTGTCGCTGACGACGAGGCCCTCACGGGTCTTGCGGAAACCCCGGGTTGCTTCAGTCATCTCAGTCTTCTCGCTCACGCCGCGCCTCCGGTCTCCTGCACGTCGATGCCCAGCTCGCGCTCGCGCATCAGCGTGTAGATCCGGGCGATGTCCTTACGGACAGCCTTGAGCCGCCCGTGGTTTTCGAGCTGCCCGGTCGCCGCCTGGAAACGGAGGTTGAACAGCTCCTCCTTGGCTTCGCGGAGCTTGGCGACGATTTCCTCGTCACCGAGTTCGCGGAGCTCGGACGCCTTGGTAACGGCCGCCATCACGCCTCACCAGCCTCGCGCCGGACGATCCGGCACTTCATCGGCAGCTTGTGCACGGCGCGGGTAAGCGCCTCACGAGCCACCTTCTCGTTCGGGTACGACAGTTCGAACATCACCCGACCGGGCTTGACGTTCGCGACCCACCACTCGGGCGAGCCCTTACCGGAACCCATGCGGGTCTCGGCAGGCTTCTTGGTCAGCGGACGGTCGGGGTAGATGTTGATCCACACCTTGCCACCACGGCGAATGTGCCGGGTGATGGCAATACGAGCGGACTCGATCTGACGGTTGGTCACGTACGCCTGGCCGAGGGCCTGGATGCCGTACTCGCCGAACGCCAGTTCCGTACCGCCCTTGGCGCGGCCACCGCGCTTGGGGTGGTGCTGCTTGCGGTGCTTGACCCTGCGGGGGATCAGCATCGGGGTCAGGCCTCCGATCCGGATTCGGGCGCCGAGTTCACAGCCTCGGCCGCCGGCGCGGAGCCGGTGTCCGAGGAACCGGTGGCCTGCGCGTCGTTCTGCTGCGGACGTCCGCCGCGGCCACCACGGCCGCCGCGCTCGCCGCCACGACCGCCGCCGCCACCCTCGCCACGACGGGGACGCTCGGGAGCGCCACCACGGGCGGGACGGTTGCTGGCGCGAGCCGCGGCGTTCTCGGCGCGAACCTCGGCGATGTTCTTGACGTCGCCCTTGTAGATCCACACCTTCACACCGATGCGACCGAACGTCGTACGGGCCTCGAAGAAGCCGTAGTCGACGTTGGCGCGCAGCGTGTGCAGCGGCACGCGACCCTCACGGTAGAACTCCGAGCGGGACATTTCGGCCCCACCCAGACGACCACCGCACTGGATCTTGATGCCCTTGGCCCCGGCCTTCATGGAGCTCTGCATCGCCTTGCGCATCGCGCGGCGGAAGGACACGCGGCTCGAGAGCTGCTCGGCCACACCCTGCGCCACAAGCTGAGCGTCGACCTCGGGGTTCTTGACCTCGAGGATGTTCAGCTGAACCTGCTTGCCGGTGAGCTTCTCGAGCTCACCGCGGATGCGGTCGGCCTCCGCACCACGACGGCCGATGACGATGCCCGGCCGGGCGGTGTGGATGTCGACGCGGACGCGCTCACGGGTGCGCTCGATCTCTACCTTCGAGATCCCGGCGCGCTCCATGCCCTTCGTCATCATCTGACGAATCTTGACGTCCTCGCCGACGTAGTCCTTGTACAGCTTGTCGGCGTACCACCGGGACTTGAAGTCCGTGGTGATGCCGAGACGGAACCCGTGCGGGTTAACCTTCTGGCCCACTAGCGGGTCCTCTCCTTCTCGGCGACAACCACGGTGATGTGGCTGGTGCGCTTGCGGATGCGGTACGCCCGGCCCTGTGCCCGCGGACGGAAACGCTTGAGGGTCGGACCCTCGTCCACGTAGGCGGCGGACACGTACAGGATGTTCGTGTCCAGGTTGTGGTTGTGACCGGCGTTGGCAATGGCGCTGTCCAGCACCTTGCCGACCGGCTCACTCGCGGCCTGCGGAGCGAATCGCAGGACCGCCTGGGCCTCCGCGGCGTTCATGCCACGGATGAGGTCCACCACACGGCGGGCCTTCATGGGCGTGACGCGGATGTACCGCGCCTGAGCCCTGGCTTCCATCGACGTCCCCTTGCTCATCTCGATATCCATGCGATTCGCCGCGTCAGCGACGACGCGACTTCCGGTCGTCCTTCTCGTGACCGCGGAAGGTCCGAGTCGGCGCGAACTCGCCGAGCTTGTGGCCGACCATCGACTCGGTCACGAACACCGGGACGTGCTTACGGCCGTCGTGCACCGCGATCGTGTGGCCCAGCATCGCCGGGACGATCATCGAGCGGCGGGACCAGGTCTTGATGACGTTCTTGGTTCCCTTGTCGTTCTGTACGTCCACCTTCTTGATCAGGTGGCCGTCGACGAAGGGTCCCTTCTTGAGACTGCGCGGCATCGAGACTGCTCCTAGCGCTTCTTGTTCGTCTTGCGGCGGCGGATGATGAGCTTGTCGCTGGCCTTCTTCGGCCGGCGAGTACGACCCTCGGGCTTACCCCAGGGGCTCACCGGGTGGCGACCACCGGAGGTCTTACCCTCACCACCACCGTGCGGGTGGTCGATGGGGTTCATCGCCACACCGCGGACGGTCGGGCGCTTGCCCTTCCAGCGCATGCGACCGGCCTTGCCCCAGTTGATGTTCGACTGCTCGGCATTGCCGATCTCGCCGACCGTCGCCCGGCAGCGCACGTCCACCAGGCGAATCTCGCCCGAGGGCATGCGGAGGGTCGCGTGAGCGCCCTCCTTCGCCAGCAGCTGCACGCTGACACCCGCGGAACGGGCGATCTTCGCGCCGCCACCGGGCCGAAGCTCGATGGCGTGGATGACCGTACCGACCGGGATGTTCCGGAGCGGCATGTTGTTGCCCGGCTTGATGTCGGCGCCCGGACCGTTTTCGATCCGGTCGCCCTGCTTCAGCTTGTTCGGGCACAGGATGTAGCGCTTCTCGCCGTCCGCGTAGTGCAGAAGAGCGATGCGCGCGGTGCGGTTCGGGTCGTACTCGATGTGAGCGACCTTCGCCGGAACGCCGTCCTTGTCGTTGCGCCGGAAGTCGATCAGTCGGTACGCGCGCTTGTGGCCGCCACCCTGGTGGCGAGCAGTCACACGGCCGTGGTTGTTACGACCACCCTTGCTGTGCAGAGGGCGGACCAGCGACTTCTCCGGCTCGGACCGCGTGATCTCGACGAAGTCGGCGACGCTGGCGCCACGACGGCCCGGCGTCGTCGGCTTGTACTTGCGGATGCCCATGGCTTCTCTTAGTCCTCGTCCGTATCAGCGGCCGTCAGCCGACGGGTCCACCGAAGATGTCGATCCGCTCGCCCTCTGCAAGGGTGACGATCGCGCGCTTCGTGTCCTTGCGCTTGCCGAAACCGGTCTTGGTGCGCTTGCGCTTACCGACGCGGTTGATCGTGTTGACGCTCTCGACCTTGACCCCGAAGACCGCGATGACGGCCTGCTTGATCTGGGTCTTGTTGGCGTCGGGGTGCACGATGAACGTGTACTTGTTCTCGTCGATGAGCCCGTAGCTCTTCTCCGAGATCACCGGCTTCAGCAGCACATCGCGCGGGTCGGTGTAGGTCTTGCTGGTGACCTTCGTCGTGCTCTCGACGGTGTCGGTGCTCACGCGTGGCTCCCTTCGAGCTCGTCGGAGCTCGCGACCGCCGAGGCGGCCTGGGCCGGTCCGGCGATGAAGCGCTCCAGAGCGGCCTTCGTGAAGACCACGTCGTCGGAGACGAGCACGTCGTAGGTGTTCAGCTGCCCGACCTCGAGCAAGTGCACCTGCGGAAGGTTGCGGGCGCTCAGCCAGGCAGTGGTGTCGGACTTCTCGACGACCAGGAGCACGTTCTTGCGCTCACTGATCTTGCCGAGCAGCGTCTTCGCCGCCTTGACCGACGGCTTGTCGCCCTCGACCAGCGCGGAAACGCAGTGGATGCGCTCGTGACGCGCCCGGTCGGAGAGGGCACCGCGCAGGGCGGACGCCTTCATCTTCTTCGGGGTCCGCTGCTCGTAGTCGCGCGGCACGGGACCGTGCACGACGCCACCACCGGCGAACTGCGGCGCGCGGGTCGAGCCCTGACGGGCGCGACCGGTGCCCTTCTGGCGGTACGGCTTGCGCCCACCGCCGCGGACCTCGCCACGAGTCTTGGTCTTGTGCGTGCCCTGACGAGCCGCGGCGAGCTGGGCCACGACGACCTGGTGGATCGTCGGGATGCTCACCTGGACGTCGAAGATCCCCTCGGGGAGATCGATCGTCCCGGACTTCTCGCCGGCGGGCGAAAGAACGTCAATGCTGGTCATGAAATTCACACACCCTTCGCAGCAGTGCGCACCAGCACCAGGCCGCCGTTGGGGCCGGGGACCGCGCCCTTGATCAGGAGCAGGCCCTTCTCGGCGTCTACGGCGTGCACGGTCAGGTTCTGGGTGGAGACGCGCTCGTTACCCATGCGGCCTGCCATGCGCACGCCCTTGAACACACGACCCGGGGTGGCGCAGCCACCGATCGAGCCGGGCGAGCGGTGCTTGCGCTGCGTACCGTGCGAGCTGCCGAGACCCTTGAAGCCGTGTCGCTTCATGACACCGGCCGTGCCCTTGCCCTTCGAGGTGCCCATGACGTCGACCTTCTGGCCGGCCTCGAACACCTCGGCGGTGATCTCCTGCGCCAGCGTGTACTCGCCGGCGTCGGAGGTACGGAGCTCGACCAGGTGGCGACGCGGGGTCACCCCGGCCTTGGCGAAGTGGCCGGCGAGCGGCTTGTTCACCTTGCGCGGGTCGATCGCGCCGAACGCGATCTGGACGGCGGAGTAGCCGTCGACCTCGGCGTTGCGGACCTGGGTCACGACGCAGGGCCCGGCTTCGACCACAGTCACTGGAACGACGCGGTTGTTCTCGTCCCAGACCTGGGTCATGCCGAGCTTCTTGCCCAGAATGCCCTTCATCTGCTTCGTCATCGTCGGTGCGTCCTCAGAGCTTGATCTCGATGTCGACGCCGGCCGGCAGGTCGAGACGCATAAGCGAGTCGACCGTCTTCGGCGTGGGGTCGAGGATGTCGATGAGCCGCTTGTGAGTGCGCATCTCGAAGTGCTCGCGCGAGTCCTTGTACTTGTGCGGCGAGCGGATGACGCAGTACACGTTCTTCTCGGTCGGCAGCGGCACCGGTCCCGCAACCTGCGCACCAGTACGCGTCACCGTCTCGACGATCTTCTTCGCCGAACTGTCGATGACCTCGTGGTCGTAGGCCTTGAGCCTGATGCGGATCTTCTGTCCCGCCATGGCTGCTTCGAATTCCTTCTCTCGTACCGCTGCGGATCACCCCCGCTGACACGGGGAGAAGACTTGGGCTGAAAACCCCTTGGGGTTTCCCTTCCCCGCCGACCCCCGCGGTCGGGCGTGTCGCTCTGTTGCTCACAAGCGCCCCTTGGAAACCCTTACGGGCGGCCTGGGGGCCTGGGCAACGTACTCTCGGCGTCACCTTCGCTGCGGCAAGCGAAAGGACGGCACGAGGTCGCTAAGCGACGACGCCGGCTGCATGGGTGGCAGGACAGAAGTCCACCGATTGTTCGGAGCCAACGGGGCCGGCGCCACGGCTCTGTCTGTTCGACAGGCACGGCGCAGCCCGTTGTCTATCCGAGCAACTTGGCTAGTATGCCCCACGAATGGCGGGCTTGGCCAATCGAGCGACTCCCCCAGGTTTGAGAGAGCCCCCGAGCAATGGATATCCGGTCCCACCTAGGGGGTGGAATCGATCCGGACAAAGCCCCGCCCGCCGACCCAGGTGGACCGGCGGGCGGGATTTCATCACTTCTTGATCTTGACGACCTGGCCGGCGCCCACGGTGCGGCCACCCTCGCGGATGGCGAAACGCAGACCCTCTTCCATGGCGATCGGCTGGATCAGCGCGACGTCCATGCCGGTGTTGTCACCCGGCATGACCATCTCGGTGCCCTCGGGGAGGGTCACCACGCCGGTCACGTCCGTCGTACGGAAGTAGAACTGCGGCCGGTAGTTGTTGAAGAAGGGGGTGTGACGGCCACCCTCGTCCTTCGACAGGATGTAGACCTGAGCCTCGAAGTCGGTGTGCGGCGTGACCGAACCCGGCTTGATGATGACCTGGCCGCGCTCGACGTCCTCGCGCTTGATGCCGCGCAGGAGCAGACCGACGTTCTCGCCCGCCTGACCCTCGTCGAGCAGCTTGCGGAACATCTCGATGCCGGTGACCGTCGTGGTGGTCTTGGTCTCCTTGATGCCGACGATGTCGACAGTCTCGTTGACCTTGACGATGCCACGCTCGATGCGGCCGGTGACGACGGTGCCACGACCGGTGATCGTGAAGACGTCCTCGACGGGCATCAGGAACGGCATGTCGGTGTCACGCGGCGGGGTCGGGATCGCCTCGTCGACGGCGGCCATGAGCTCGAGCAGCTTGCTGCCCCACTCCTTGTCGCCCTCGAGCGCCTTGAGCGCCGACACCCGCACGACCGGAAGGTCGTCGCCCGGGAACTCGTACTCGGAGAGGAGCTCGCGCACCTCGAGCTCGACGAGCTCCAGGATCTCCTCGTCGTCCACCATGTCGGCCTTGTTCAGCGCGACCACGATGTACGGAACGCCGACCTGGCGGGCCAGGAGCACGTGCTCCTTGGTCTGCGGCATCGGGCCGTCGGTGGCGGCGACCACGAGGATCGCGCCGTCCATCTGCGCGGCACCGGTGATCATGTTCTTGATGTAGTCGGCGTGCCCGGGGCAGTCGACGTGCGCGTAGTGACGGTTCTCCGTCTGGTACTCGACATGCGCGATCGAGATCGTGATACCGCGCTGCCGCTCCTCCGGCGCCTTGTCGATCTGGTCGAACGGCGTGAAGGGGTTCAGGTCCGGGTACGCGTCGTGCAGCACCTTGGTAATCGCCGCGGTCAGCGTCGTCTTACCGTGGTCGATGTGACCAATGGTGCCGATGTTGACGTGCGGCTTAGTCCGCTCGAACTTAGCCTTCGCCACTGGGGTCCTCCTGTGGACTGGTTCTTTACGCCGTACGACGTCGGGTATCGGGGGTGAGCCGGGGCGGGGGCACCGGAGTCCGGATACGGACCCCGGGTCCCCCTGGTATCGCTGCTGCCGCTGGGGCGGTGATTACTCGCCGCGCGACTTGGCGATGATCTCCTCGGCGACGTTCCTCGGAACCTCGGCGTAGGAGTCGAACTGCATGGAGTAGCTCGCGCGACCCGAGGTCTTGCTGCGGAGGTCGCCGACGTAGCCGAACATCTCCGACAGCGGGACCAAGGCCTTGACGACGCGCGCACCGAAGCGCTCGTCCATGGCCTGGATCTGGCCGCGACGCGAGTTGAGGTCGCCGATCACATCGCCCATGTAGTCCTCGGGCGTGGTGACCTCGACGGCCATCATCGGCTCGAGAAGAGCCGGGCTGGCCTGCCGGGCCGCTTCCTTGAACGCCTGCGAACCGGCGATCTTGAACGCGAGCTCGGACGAGTCGACCTCGTGGTAGCCACCGTCGATCAGCGTCAGACGCACGCCGACCATCGGGTAGCCGGCGAGAACGCCGTACTGCATGGCCTCCTGTGCACCCGCGTCCACCGAGGGGATGTACTCCCTGGGGATACGGCCACCGGTGACCTTGTTGACGAACTCGTACGCGTCACCCTCGAGCGGCTCGAGCGCGATCTGCACCTTGGCGAACTGACCGGTACCACCGGTCTGCTTCTTGTGCGTGTAGTCCACGCGCTCGACGACCTTGCGGATCGTCTCGCGGTAGGCCACCTGCGGCTTGCCGACGTTGGCCTCCACGCGGAACTCGCGCTTCATCCGGTCGACCAGCACCTCGAGGTGCAGCTCGCCCATGCCGCCGATGATCGTCTGGCCGGTCTCCTCGTCGGTGTGCACCTGGAACGAGGGGTCCTCGGCGGCGAGGGACTGGATGGCGACACCCAGCTTCTCCTGGTCGCCCTTGGACTTCGGCTCGATGGCCACCTGGATGACCGGGGCCGGGAACGTCATCGACTCCAGGATCACCGGGTTCGCCGGGTCGCAGAGCGTCTCACCGGTGGTGGTGTCCTTGAGACCCATCACGGCGATGATGTCGCCCGCGCCGACCGACGGGATCTCCTCACGCTTGTTCGCGTGCATCCGGTAGATCTTGCCGATGCGTTCCTTCTTGCCCTTGACCGAGTTCAGCACGGAGCTGCCGGCCTCGAGGACACCCGAGTAGACCCGGACGAAGGTGAGCTTGCCCAGGTGCGGGTCACGCATGATCTTGAAGGCGAGGCCCGCGAAAGGCTCGTCATCGCTCGGCTGGC
Organism: Embleya sp. NPDC127516; assembly: GCF_044765325.1. Classification (NCBI taxonomy): domain Bacteria; kingdom Bacillati; phylum Actinomycetota; class Actinomycetes; order Kitasatosporales; family Streptomycetaceae; genus Embleya; species Embleya sp. NPDC127516. Next base: position 77,159 of record NZ_JBIWJT010000026.1, read on the forward strand.
GAACGATGACCTCTTCCTCCTTGTTCACCGCGTGGCCCTGGATGCCCTCGATGTCGAGCGGCGACGGCAGGTAACGGACGACCGCGTCGAGCAGGGGCTGAACGCCCTTGTTCTTGAACGCGGTACCGCAGAACACCGGAGTGAACGTCGGCTGGCCCTTGTTGTCACCCTTGGTCGAGGCGATGGTGGCGCGACGGATCGCGGCCATCAGCTGCTCCGTGGTGGGCTCTTCGCCCTCCAGGTACAGCTCCATCATCTCTTCGTCGTACTCGGCGATCGTCTCGAGCAGCTTGCCGCGGTACTCGGCGGCGGCCTCGGTGTGCGTGGCCGGGATGTCGACGACGTCGTACATCTCGCCCTTGGCCGCCTCGGCCGACCAGACCAGCGCCTTCATGGCGACCAGGTCGACAACGCCCTGGAAGTCCATCTCGGTGCCGATCGGAAGCTGCATGACCAGCGGAACCGCGCCCAGCCGCTCGTCGATCATGTCGACACAGCGGTGGAACTCGGCGCCGGTGCGGTCGAGCTTGTTCACGAAGCAGATACGCGGCACGCCGTACCGGTCGGCCTGACGCCAAACGGTCTCGGACTGCGGCTCCACGCCGGCGACACCGTCGAAGACGGTGACGGCGCCGTCGAGCACACGCAGCGAACGCTCCACCTCTACGGTGAAGTCGACGTGGCCCGGGGTGTCGATGATGTTGATCGTGTGATCGACGTCTTCGAGCGTCCAGTGACAGGTCGTCGCGGCAGACGTGATGGTGATGCCGCGCTCCTGCTCCTGTTCCATCCAGTCCATGGTGGCAGCGCCCTCATGAACCTCACCGATCTTGTAGTTGACCCCGGTGTAGAACAGGATCCGCTCGGTGGTGGTGGTCTTGCCCGCGTCGATGTGGGCCATGATGCCGATGTTTCGGACCTTGGCCAGATCAAGAGCAGTGGTAGCCATCGTGGCTTGTCTTCTCTCGGCTTCTCGTCGTTGCGGGTGGAACTACCAGCGGTAGTGCGCGAAGGCCTTGTTGGACTCGGCCATCTTGTGCGTGTCCTCGCGGCGCTTGACCGCGGCACCGAGACCGTTGCTCGCGTCCAGGAGCTCGTTCATCAGACGCTCGGTCATCGTCTTCTCGCGACGGGCGCGGGAGTAGCCGACGAGCCAGCGGAGAGCGAGGGTCGTGGAGCGGCCCGGACGGACCTCGACCGGCACCTGGTAGGTCGCGCCACCGACGCGGCGGCTGCGGACCTCGAGGGTCGGCTTCACGTTCTCGAGCGCGCGCTTGAGCGTGATGACCGGGTCGGTACCGGTCTTCTCGCGGCAGCCTTCGAGAGCGCCGTAGACGATCTTCTCGGCGACGGAGCGCTTGCCGCTCATCAGGACCTTGTTCACCAGCGAGGTGACCAGCGGCGAGTTGTAAACCGGGTCGATGATGACCGGTCGCTTGGGGGCAGGGCCCTTACGCGGCATTAGCTCTTCTCCTTCTTCGCGCCGTAGCGGCTGCGCGCCTGCTTGCGGTTCTTGACACCCTGGGTGTCGAGCGAACCACGAATGATCTTGTAGCGGACACCGGGGAGGTCCTTCACACGACCACCGCGAACGAGCACAATCGAGTGCTCCTGGAGGTTGTGACCCTCACCGGGGATGTAGGCCGTCACCTCGATGCCACTCGTGAGGCGCACACGCGCGACTTTGCGAAGCGCAGAGTTCGGCTTCTTCGGCGTCGTCGTGTAAACACGGGTGCACACGCCGCGACGCTGCGGGCTCCCCTTGAGCGCCGGAGTCTTGGCCTTGTCGACCTTGTCCTGGCGGCCCTTTCGGACCAGCTGCTGGATCGTGGGCACCGCGTCTCCGTCTTCTTCGTGCCGAGCGGTCTTTTTGAAGCGACTGCAATGTCTGAATCGGCCTGCATCCCGGTCGACGCCGGAGCCAACCGCAAGTCCGACCCCCGCGGTCGGGCGTGTCGCCCGGTCTTGGGAGTGTGCTTGCTGTGGAGGCTGCGGGTCGGTCCCTTACGCCCTCTCACGCACGCATCCCGTGGGGATTGCGGTGAGCGCAGGCACAAGAGCCCGGGGACACCCCAGGCACAAGGAGAGAGACTACCTACCACAGCAGCAGAGGTCAAAGCGAAAAGAAAGACCCCCGCCACGACATGGAATTCGGCGCTCTCACCTTGGCGGAGCACCGAATCGTTCAGGGCGGTACATCACCCTCCGAGCCCCACCGTACCCGGCATTGCGGCCGGAGGCGAACGAGCGCACGCGTGGTGGTCGCCCGGGCGGGACGCGGTGACTCAGCACACGGCGCGCAGCGCGCCGAACAGATGCAGGTGATCGGAATAGTCGTGGCCGTCCGAGTCCAGTACGACGATCACGATGACCAGCGCCAGCAGCGCCATCCCGATCCAGCCCAGCACCACGCCGGCGATCGCCATGCCCCGACCCTGCTGACCGGTGCGCTCGGTCTGGGCCAGGGCTATGTGCCCGAAGATCACCGCGAGCAGGCTGCCGATCCAATAGATCCAGACGATGCCCAGGATCATCGACGCGATGGCCAGGCCGTTGGTGCCCGGCTGAGGCAGGTATCCGCCGTAGCCGGGGTGTTGGTAGTAGCCGTAGGCGTACGGCTGCTGCTGCCCGTACGGCGGCGCCTGGCCGTACCCGTACGGCGGGGGCTGCTCCCCCGGACCGTAGCCCTGGCCGTGCGGCGGGGGCGGCTCGCCGTAGGGGCTCCACGCGGCGCCGGGGGGCTGATCTTCGTGGTGCTCGTATCGGGGCTCGTACTGGGGCCCGTCAGGGGTGCTCATGGGGTTCTCCCGGGGTGGGACGGCGCGTTGGCAGCATCGTCGCACCGATCGGCGCCGGCATGGAGGGCCTGCGGACAACCCGGGTCCGCGCACGCGACAGGGCCGCCACCCCGAAGGGTGACGGCCCTGTTCCCGGCTGTGGGCCGATCAGCCCTGGTAGCCGCCGAAGTCGTACTCCTCCAGCGGGACGGCCTGGCCGGAACCCGAACCGAACGCGGAGTAGTCGGCCTCGTCGTACCCGGACATCGAGTACATCGCGGCCTTGGCCTCTTCGGTGGGCTCGACCCGGATGTTGCGGTAGCGGGGCATGCCCGTACCGGCCGGGATGAGCTTGCCGAGGATCACGTTCTCCTTCAGGCCGAGCAGCGGGTCCGACTTGGCGTGGATCGCCGCGTCGGTCAGCACTCGGGTGGTCTCCTGGAAGGAGGCCGCCGACAGCCACGACTCGGTGGCCAGCGACGCCTTCGTGATGCCCATGAGCTGCGGACGGCCCGAGGCCGGGTGCCCGCTCTCCGACATCACCCGTCGGTTCTCGGTCTCGAACCGGCCGCGCTCGACGAGCTCGCCCGGAAGCAGCTCGGCGTCGCCCGACTCGATGATCGTCACGCGGCGGAGCATCTGCCGAATGATGATCTCGATGTGCTTGTCGTGGATCGACACACCCTGCGAGCGGTAGACCTGCTGGACCTCCGCCACGAGGTGGATCTGCACCGCACGCTGGCCGAGGATGCGCAGCACGTCGTGCGGGTTGACCGCGCCGACGAGCATCTTCTGACCGACGTCGACGTGGTCGCCCTCGTCGACCAGCAGGCGCGAGCGCTTGCTGACCGCGTACGCCAGTTCCTCGGAACCGTCGTCCGGGACCACCACGACCTTGCGGGTCTTCTCGGTGTCCTCGATGCGCACCCGACCGGCCGCCTCGCTGATCGGGGCGACACCCTTGGGGGTGCGCGCCTCGAAGAGCTCGACGACACGCGGCAGACCCTGCGTGATGTCGTCACCCGCCACACCACCGGTGTGGAAGGTACGCATCGTGAGCTGGGTGCCGGGCTCACCGATCGACTGGGCGGCGATGATGCCGACCGCCTCGCCGATGTCCACGAGCTTGCCGGTCGCCAGCGAGCGGCCGTAGCACATGGCGCACGTACCGACCTTGGACTCGCAGGTCAGCACCGAACGCGTCTTCACCGACTCGACGCCTTCGGCGACGAGGTGGTTGATGATCACGTCACCGAGGTCGGCGTTGGCCGGGGCCAGCACCTTGCCGTCCACGACGACGTCCTCGGCCAGGTTGCGGGCGTACACGCTGGTCTCGACGTCGTCGTCCTTGCGGAGCACGCCGTCGGCACCGCGGGTGGCGATCGACAGGACCAGGCCGCGGTCGGTGCCGCAGTCCTCCTCGCGCACGATCACGTCCTGCGAGACGTCCACCAGACGACGGGTCAGGTAACCCGAGTCGGCGGTACGCAGCGCGGTGTCGGCCAGACCCTTACGGGCACCGTGCGTCGAGATGAAGTACTCGAGGACGGACAGACCCTCACGGAAGGACGCCTTGATGGGACGAGGGATCGTCTCGTTCTTGGCGTTCGACACCAGACCACGCATACCCGCGATCTGACGCATCTGCATCATGTTTCCGCGAGCACCCGAGTCGACCATCATGAAGATGGGGTTCGTCTTGGGGAAGTTCAGGTTCATCGCCTCGGCGACCTCGTTGGTCGCCTTGGTCCAGATCTGAATCTGCTCCTGCTGACGCTCGTCCTTGGTGATCAGGCCGCGCTCGTACTGCTTCTGGACCTTCTCGGCCTGGGCCTCGAAGCGCTCCAGGATCTCCTTCTTCGCCGGCGGCACGACGACGTCGGAGATCGAGACGGTGACACCGGAACGGGTGGCCCAGTGGAAGCCGGCCTCCTTCAGGTTGTCCAGCGTCGCCGCCACGACCACCTTCGGGTACCGCTCCGCCAGGTCGTTCACGATGATCGACAGCGTCTTCTTGCCGATCTCCTCGTCGACGAACGGGTAGTCCGCCGGCAGGAGCTCGTTGAACAGCGCGCGGCCGAGCGAGGTGTGCACGCGCAGCGGCGAACCGGGCTCCCAGCCCTCGGGCGCGACCCAGCCGCGCGACGGGACGGTGCCCGCCGGCAGTCGCAGCTCGATCTTCGCCTGCAGGTCGAGCTCACGGGCGTCGAACGCCATGATCGCCTCGGCCGTGGACGCGAACACGCGTCCGTCGCCCTTGGTGTTCTCCCGCTCGGAGGTCAGGAAGAACAGGCCCAGCACCATGTCCTGGGTCGGCATGGTGACGGGACGACCGTCGGCCGGCTTCAGGATGTTGTTGCTCGAGAGCATCAGGATGCGGGCCTCGGCCTGCGCCTCCGCGGACAGCGGCAGGTGCACGGCCATCTGGTCACCGTCGAAGTCCGCGTTGAACGCGGTGCACACGAGCGGGTGAATCTGGATGGCCTTGCCCTCGACGAGCTGCGGCTCGAACGCCTGGATGCCCAGACGGTGCAGCGTCGGTGCGCGGTTGAGCAGCACCGGGTGCTCGGCGATGACCTCTTCGAGCACGTCCCACACCACGGGGCGGGCGCGCTCGACCATGCGCTTGGCCGACTTGATGTTCTGCGCGTGGTTGAGGTCCACCAGGCGCTTCATCACGAACGGCTTGAACAGCTCGAGCGCCATGGCCTTCGGCAGACCGCACTGGTGCAGCTTGAGCTGCGGGCCGACGACGATGACCGAACGCGCGGAGTAGTCCACGCGCTTGCCGAGCAGGTTCTGGCGGAAACGACCCTGCTTGCCCTTGAGCATGTCGGACAGCGACTTGAGCGGCCGGTTGCCCGGGCCGGTCACCGGACGACCGCGGCGGCCGTTGTCGAACAGCGCGTCGACGGCCTCCTGGAGCATCCGCTTCTCGTTGTTCACGATGATCTCGGGGGCACCGAGGTCGAGCAGACGCTTCAACCGGTTGTTGCGGTTGATCACGCGGCGGTACAGGTCGTTCAGGTCGGAGGTCGCGAAGCGGCCACCGTCCAGCTGCACCATCGGACGCAGGTCCGGCGGGATCACCGGGACGCAGTCCAGGACCATGCCGTTGGGGCTGTTCCGGGTCTGCTGGAACGCGGAGACGACCTTGAGGCGCTTGAGCGCGCGGGTCTTCTTCTGGCCCTTGCCGGTGCGGATGATCTCGCGCAGCTTCTCGGCCTCGGCGTCGAGGTCGAACGACTCCAGTCGACGCTGGAGCGCCTGCGCGCCCATGCCGCCCATGAAGTACGTGCCGAACCGGTCCCGCATCTCGCGGAACAGGATCTCGTCGCCCTCGAGGTCTTGGACCTTGAGGTTCTTGAACCGGGTCCAGACGTCGTCGAGACGGTCGAGCTCGCGCTGGTTGCGGTCGCGGAGCTGCTTCATCTCGCGCTCGGCACCTTCGCGCACCTTGCGGCGGACGTCGGACTTGGCGCCCTCGGCCTCCAGCTCGGCGAGGTCGGTCTCGAGCTTCTTCTGGCGCTCTTCGACGCTGGCGTCGCGACGCTGCTCGATCTGCTGCCGCTCGACCGAGATCTTGGCGTCGAGGGACGGCAGGTCGCGCTGGCGACGCTCGTCGTCGACGTACGTGATCATGTACGCCGCGAAGTAGATGACCTTCTCGAGGTCCTTCGGGGCGAGGTCGAGCAGGTAGCCGAGGCGGCTGGGCACGCCCTTGAAGTACCAGATGTGCGTGACCGGCGCGGCGAGCTCGATGTGGCCCATGCGCTCACGACGCACCTTGGCGCGAGTGACCTCGACGCCGCAGCGCTCACAAATGATGCCCTTGAAGCGGACGCGCTTGTACTTGCCGCAGTAGCACTCCCAGTCCCGGGTCGGACCGAAGATCTTCTCGCAGAAGAGCCCGTCCTTTTCCGGCTTCAGGGTGCGGTAGTTGATGGTCTCGGGCTTCTTGACTTCACCGTGCGACCACTGGCGGATGTCGTCTGCGGTAGCGAGGCCGATACGCAGCTCGTCGAAGAAGTTGACGTCGAGCACTGTTTCGTCAATCCCTCTTTCGGGGTTTGGTCCCGGCGGTCACGGCGGGGGCTGTGCCGTGATCACCAGTGTGTGTCTTCATCAGGACTGGGGTCGAAATCCCGGGGCCGGCCTCACGGCCGGACCCGGGAGGGAGCCTCAGACCTCTTCGACGCTGCTCGGCTCACGCCGCGACAGGTCGATACCAAGCTCCTCCGCAGCGCGGAAGACGTCCTCGTCGGTGTCGCGCATCTCGATCGACATACCGTCGCTGGAGAGGACCTCCACGTTGAGGCAGAGCGACTGCATCTCCTTGATGAGCACCTTGAAGGACTCGGGGATGCCCGGCTCCGGGATGTTCTCGCCCTTGACGATCGCCTCGTACACCTTCACGCGGCCGAGGACGTCGTCGGACTTGATGGTCAGCAGCTCCTGGAGGGCGTAGGCGGCACCGTATGCCTCGAGTGCCCACACCTCCATCTCACCGAAGCGCTGGCCACCGAACTGGGCCTTACCACCCAGCGGCTGCTGGGTGATCATCGAGTAGGGACCGGTCGACCGGGCGTGCAGCTTGTCGTCGACCAGGTGGTGCAGCTTGAGGATGTACATGTACCCGACCGAGACCGGGTGCGGGAACGGCTCGCCGGAGCGGCCGTCGTACATCTTCGCCTTGCCGGTGCCGTCGATCAGACGGACGCCGTCGCGGGTCTTGTTGGTCGAGTCGAGGAGACCGGTGATCTCCTCCTCGCGCGCACCGTCGAAGACCGGGGTGGCGACGTTGGTACCGGGGGCACCCTGGTCGGCCGCGATCGCCCGGAGGCGACCCTTCCAGTCCTCGTCGTCGCCCTCGACGCTCCAGCCGGTCTTGGCGATCCAGCCGAGGTGCGTCTCCAGGACCTGACCCGGGTTCATGCGGGACGGGACACCGAGCGGGTTGAGGATGATGTCGACCGGGGTGCCGTCCTCCAGGAACGGCATGTCCTCGACCGGCAGGATCTTCGAGATGACGCCCTTGTTGCCGTGGCGACCGGCGAGCTTGTCACCGTCGGTGATCTTGCGCTTCTGCGCGACGTAGACGCGCACGAGCTGGTTCACGCCCGGCGGCAGCTCGTCGCCGGCCTCGCGGTCGAACACGCGGACGCCGATGACCTTGCCCGACTCGCCGTGCGGGACCTTGAGCGAGGTGTCGCGCACCTCGCGCGCCTTCTCGCCGAAGATCGCGCGGAGCAGGCGCTCCTCCGGGGTCAGCTCGGTCTCGCCCTTGGGCGTGACCTTGCCGACCAGGATGTCGCCGGGTACGACGTCGGCGCCGATCCGGATGATGCCGCGCTCGTCCAGGTCCGCGAGGACCTCCTCGGAGACGTTCGGGATGTCCCGGGTGATCTCCTCCGGGCCGAGCTTGGTGTCCCGGGCGTCGACCTCGTGCTCCTCGATGTGAATCGAGGAGAGGACGTCGTCCTGCACCAGACGCTGCGACAGGATGATCGCGTCTTCGTAGTTGTGGCCCTCCCACGGCATGAACGCCACGAGCAGGTTTTTGCCGAGGGCCATCTCGCCCTCTTCGGTGCACGGACCGTCGGCCAGCACCTGGCCGGCCTCGACCCGCGCGCCCTCGTCGACGACGACCTTCTGGTTGAAGGACGTGCCCTGGTTCGAGCGCATGAACTTCTGCACGCGGTACGTGGTGTACGTCGCGTCGTCGTTCATCACGGTGATGTAGTCGGCCGAGACGTCCTGGACCACGCCCGGCTTCTCGGCGGTGATCACGTCGGCGGCGTCGACCGCGGCGCGGTACTCCATGCCGGTGCCCACCAGCGGGGACTCCGCCTTCAGCAGCGGCACGGCCTGGCGCATCATGTTCGAGCCCATCAACGCGCGGTTCGCGTCGTCGTGCTCGAGGAACGGGATCATCGCGGTCGCGACCGACACCATCTGGCGCGGCGAGACGTCCATGTAGTCGACTTCGTCGCCGGGGATGTAGTCGATCTCGCCGCCGCGGCGACGCACGAGCACACGGGCCTCGGCGAAGACGTCGTCTTCCTTGAGCGGCGCGTTCGCCTGGGCGATGACGAAGCGGTCTTCCTCGTCGGCCGTCAGGTAGTCGATGCCGTCGGTGACCCGGCCCTCGATCACCTTGCGGTACGGGGTCTCCACGAAGCCGAACGCGTTGACCCGACCGTAGGACGCGAGCGAGCCGATCAGGCCGATGTTCGGGCCTTCGGGGGTCTCGATCGGGCACATCCGGCCGTAGTGCGACGGGTGCACGTCACGGACCTCGAAGCCGGCCCGCTCACGGGAGAGACCACCGGGGCCCAGCGCGGACAGACGACGCTTGTGGGTCAGGCCCGACAGCGGGTTCGTCTGGTCCATGAACTGGGACAGCTGGCTGGTGCCGAAGAACTCCTTGATGGAGGCGACGACCGGCCGGATGTTGATCAGGGTCTGCGGCGTGATCGCCTCGACGTCCTGGGTGGTCATCCGCTCGCGGACGACGCGCTCCATCCGGGCCAGGCCCGTACGGACCTGGTTCTGGATGAGCTCGCCGACGTTGCGCAGACGACGGTTGCCGAAGTGGTCGATGTCGTCGACCTCGACCACGATCTCCTGGCCGGACGCGCCTTCCATGGCCTCTTCGCCGGCGTGCAGCTTGACCAGGTACTTGATGGTCGCGATGACGTCTTCGACGGTCATGACGCCGGCGTCCAACGCCTGCTCGACCCCGAGCTTCTTGTTCACCTTGTAGCGGCCGACCTTGGCGAGGTCGTAGCGCTTCGGGTTGAAGTAGAGGTTCTCGAGCAGGGTCTGCGCGGCCTCGCGGGTCGGCGGCTCCCCCGGACGCAGCTTGCGGTAGATGTCCAGCAGCGCGTCGTCTTGGCCCTGGGTGTGGTCCTTCTCCAGGGTCTGCCGCATCGACTCGTACTGGCCGAACTCCTCGAGGATCTGGGAGTCGGTCCAGCCGAGCGCCTTGAGCAGCACGGTGACGCTCTGCTTGCGCTTGCGGTCGATGCGGACACCGACGGTGTCGCGCTTGTCGATCTCCAGCTCCAGCCAGGCACCACGCGAGGGGATCACCTTCGCGCTGAAGATGTCCTTGTCGGACGTCTTGTCGACCTGGCTGTCGAAGTAGACACCCGGGGAGCGAACGAGCTGGGACACCACGACACGCTCGGTGCCGTTGATGATGAAGGTGCCCTTGTTCGTCATGAGCGGGAAGTCGCCCATGAAGACCGTCTGGCTCTTGATCTCGCCGGTCTCGTTGTTGGTGAACTCGGCGGTGACGAACAGCGGCGCCGAGTAGGTGAAGTCGCGCTCCTTGCACTCCTCGATGGAGTTCTTCGGAGGCTCGAACCGGTGGTCCCGGAACGTCAGGGACATCGACCCGGAGAAGTCCTCGATCGGGGAGATCTCTTCGAAGATCTCTTCGAGGCCGGACTTCGTGGGCACATCCTGTCCGCCCGCGAGGGCGGCCTCGACCCGTGCCTTCCACGCACTGTTGCCGAGCAGCCAGTCGAAGCTCTCGGTCTGCAACGCGAGAAGGTTCGGAACCTCCAGGGGTTCCCTGATCTTGGCGAAGGAGATGCGGAGCGGGGCAGTGGCGGCGCCGGGGTTGGTAGCGGAGGCGGTGCGCGAGGCGGCCAAGAGGGGTCCTTCCGAGGGCTCGGACTCACTATGCGCATACAAGACGGCCCGGGTTCATACACCGGGAGAAGTCGATAGGCAGCGCAAAGGGTCAGTGTAGCCACAAGGCACACCGCTGTCCAGCCCCTACGAAGGGCCGGTCCACAACCCGGATTCAGAAACCATCCGGCAACCGTGCTTCAGGGGTGCGTCCGAAGAATTGCGCGCCCCGAACCGTTCGTCAAGGGGTTGCTTTCCCCCTCAGAGCCGACGGAACCCTTCCGCGGACCGAGAAAACCGGACGGAGGTCCCGATCCCGCGGCCTGCGACGAGAGTCTCGTCACAGTGGCCGACCGCGCTCGCGGAGAGCCTCGGGAAGCCTGGAAAACACGGTAGACCGGCGGTCCGACAACGACCGGATCCGGCGCTCGGAAGTCGCCGCGCGCGCCGTGGCGCGCGCCCTCGCCGAGGGGCGACGGGCCTGGTACGAAGGGGTCCGACGGGTGCCGAGGGTGTTGGGAGTATCACCCTTTCGAGCGAGGCCGACAGGGGTATCCCCACCCTCGCGCGGCCCGCTGCGGCGCTCGGCCGAGGAGGTGCGGCGCCCCCGGAGAACCCCGGAAAAGCCCGAAGGCGACCGCCCTGACGGACGATCGCCTTCGGTGATGCCACCCGGGGGCGGCGTCGAATTACTTGACCTCGACCGAGGCGCCGGCGCCTTCGAGGGCAGCCTTCGCCTTCTCGGCGGCCTCCTTCGAGACCTTCTCCAGGAGCGCCTTGGGGGCGGAGTCCACGAGGTCCTTGGCCTCCTTCAGACCGAGGCTCGTGAGCGCGCGCACCTCCTTGATGACCTGGATCTTCTTGTCGCCGGCACCCGTGAGGATGACGTCGAACTCGTCCTGCTCCTCGACGGCCTCGGCGACAGCGCCCGGGCCGGCGGGGCCCGCGACGGCGACCGGGGCGGCAGCCTTCACGTCGAAGGTCTCCTCGAACAGCTTCACGAAGTCCGCGAGCTGGATGAGGGGCATGGCCTTGAACTCTTCGATGAGCTCTTCGTGGGTGAGCGCCATGATCGGCGGTCCTTCCTGATCAATTCGGCTGGTGCCGGGTGGTGTGGATGGGCGGGGGCGCTGCCCCCGGCGACGTCGGTCGCGACTGCCGAACTACTACTCGGCGGTCTCGGCCTCGGCGGCGGGAGCCGGCTCGCCGGCACCGCCCTGCTCGACCTTCGCCCGAAGCGCGTCCGCGGTGCGGACGAACTGCGAGAGCGGAGCCTGGAAGGTCGCCGCGGCCTTGGCCATGGATCCCTTCATGGCACCCGCCAGCTTGGCGAGCAGCACCTCGCGGGACTCGAGGTCCGCGAGCTTCTTGATCTCGTCGGCGCTGAGCGCCTTGCCCTCAAGGACGCCGCCCTTGATGACGAGAAGGGGGTTCGCCTTGGCGAAGTCACGCAGGCTCTTCGCGGCCTCCACGGGGTCACCCGTGACGAACGCGATCGCGGACGGGCCCTCGAGGAGGTCGTCGAGCTGATCGATGCCCGCCTCGTTGGCGGCGATCTTGGTCAGCGTGTTCTTCACCACGGCGTACTGCGCGTTCTCACCGAGCGAACGACGCAGCTCCTTGAGCTGCGCGACGGTGAGCCCGCGGTACTCGGTCAGCACTGCGGCGTTCGAGTCACGGAACTGCTCCGTGAGCTCGGCGACCGCGGCCGCCTTGTCGGGCCTCGCCATAGGGCTGGCCTCCTTCCGCGATGCGATTGCCGATCGACCGTGGCCGGTCGATCGTGTGCCGGATGAATACGCCGGTCCGCAGGGCGGAAGGGGTCCACATACGAAAAACGCCCCGGCGCAGGCGCACGGGGCGTACATCCTCGAATCACGCGCCATGCGCGTGCCTCGGGGGCAACGTCTCACGTTCACACCTGCGCAGGTCGTCCGCGATGCGGAACCTTCGTTTGCCGACCCTGCCTTACGGCACGACGACAACGACCGACGGTCTTTGGCTTGGACTCAAGGTACGCGACGGCACTCGTTCGGAGCAAATCGGTTGCCGGCGAGCGGGCAACGACGGTTCTTCCGGCGGGCTTTCGGCCCGTCCTCGGTGCCCGCGCCCCGGTCGGCCGGGCGGGGACGAACGTGCCGAGGCCCGGCACACCGTGTGGTGTGCCGGGCCTCGTTCGCGTGCGGGGCGGTCAGACCGCCTCTTCCTCCACCAGGAGGTTGCGGGTGCGGTTGGGGTCGACCTGGATGCCGGGGCCCATCGTGGTCGAGACGCCGACCTTCTTGATGTAGCGACCCTTGGCGGCCGACGGCTTCGCGCGGAGCACCTCTTCGAGGGCGGCGGCGTAGTTCTCGACGAGCTGGGTGTCGTCGAACGTCGTCTTGCCGATGATGAAGTGCAGGTTCGAGTGCTTGTCGACGCGGAACTCGATCTTGCCGCCCTTGATCTCGTTCACGGCCTTCGCCACGTCGGGCGTGACCGTGCCGGTCTTCGGGTTGGGCATGAGGCCACGCGGGCCGAGCACGCGGCCCAGGCGGCCGACCTTGCCCATCAGGTCCGGGGTGGCGACGACGGCGTCGAAGTCGAGCCGACCCTTGGCGACCTCGTCGATGAGCTCGTCGGAACCGACGATGTCGGCGCCGGCGGCCTTGGCAGCCTCGGCACGGTCACCGGTCGCGAAGACCAGGACCCGGGCGGTCTTGCCGGTGCCGTGCGGGAGGATGACGGTGCTGCGGACCATCTGGTCGGCCTTGCGCGGGTCGACGCCCAGACGCATGGCCACCTCGACGGTGCCCGCGAACTTGGTGGGCGAGGTCTCCTTGGCCAGACGAACGGCCTCGAGGGGCGAGTAGAGCCGCTCGTGGTCGATCTTGGTGTCGGCCTCGCGGTAGGACTTGCTGCGCTTCACTGAAAGCTCCTGGAATTCTGAAAGGAGTTGTGGTGGGAGCGGGTCGCGCGGACCCTTCCACTCCGCGGGGCCGTGGGCTTTCGCGCACGTCCTCGCGTCGGTTCCGGTACTGCCTGACTGCGGGGCTCGATCAGCCCTCGACCGTGATGCCCATCGAACGCGCGGTGCCGGAGATGATCTTCTCGGCGGCGTCGATGTCGTTGGCGTTCAGGTCGGCCATCTTGGTCTGCGCGATGCCGCGGATCTGCTCGCGGGTGACCTTGGCGACCTTGGTCTTGTGCGGCTCGCCCGAGCCCTTCTCGACACCGGCGGCCTTGAGGATCAGGCGCGCGGCCGGCGGCGTCTTCGTCACGAAGGTGAAGGAACGGTCTTCGTAGACCGAGATCTCCACCGGGACGATGTCGCCACGCTGCGACTCGGTCGCGGCGTTGTAGGCCTTGCAGAACTCCATGATGTTGACGCCGTGCTGACCCAGCGCGGGGCCGACCGGCGGGGCCGGCGTGGCTGCGCCGGCCTTGATCTGCAGCTTGATGATCGCTGACAGCTTCTTCTTCTTGGGAGGCATTTTTTCCGGGTCCTTCGACGAGATGTACGTCCCGATCACCACGCGGAGCGCGGACGTGTTCGGGCCCGCCACGCGGTGCGGCGCCCCCTCAACGATAACCACCGTTGTGAGGGCGCCTTGTCCACCACCCGGATGCGACCCCGGCGAAACGGGGTCCCACCTGGGGGAAGTATCAGTTCTTCTGGATCTGGTTGAACGAGAGCTCGACCGGCGTCTCGCGCCCGAAGATCTCCACCAGGCCCTTGACCTTCTGCGAATCGGCGTTGATCTCGTTGATCGTCGCCTGCAGCGTCGCGAAGGGACCGTCGATGACGGTGACCGAGTCGCCGACCTCGAAGTCGAGCACCTTGACCTCGGTCGTGCTCTTGGCACCGCTGCCGCCGCCGGTCGCCTTCTCCTCCTCGGGGGCGAGGATCTTGACGACCTCGTCGAGGGTGAGCGGGAAGGGCTCGTGCGCGTTGCCGACGAAGCCGGTGACACCGGGGGTGTTCCGGACGGCGCCCCACGACTCGTTCGTCAGGTCCATCCGCACCAGCACGTAGCCGGGGAACTTGTTGCGCTTGACGGTCTTGCGCTGGCCGTTCTTGATCTCGACGACCTCTTCCTGCGGCACCTCGACCTGGAAGATGTAGTCCTCCATGTTGAGCGAGGTGGTGCGGGACTCGAGGTTGGCCTTCACGCGGTTCTCGTAGCCGGCGTACGAGTGGATGACGTACCACTCGCCCGGGGCGCGGCGGAGCGCTTCCTTGAAGTCCTCGATCGGGTCGCCCTCGGGGGCGTCCTCGAGCTCGGCGTCGTCCTCGGCGGCCTCGGCGTCGTCCTCGAACTCTTCGTCGTCCACGCCCTCGGCGTCGTCCTCGGTGGCCTCGGCGTCTTCCACTTCGTCATCGGTGGAGACGGCCGGGGCCTCGGCCGCGTCCTCGAGGGCGTCCTCGAGAGCAGCGGCCTCCGCCTGCTCCGACAGGGCCGCCGTCTCGTCGGCGGAGTTGTCGGCGGACAGGTTCGGGTCAGACACGTTGGGTGCTTCTTCCTGGCTGGGGGTCGAACGGTCGTTGCAGGCGCGCTGCGCAAGGGTGGGGCTCAGCCGAAGATGGCGAGCGCTGCCTTCGCGAAGCCGAGGTCGAGTCCGTAGACGATTCCGATGATCATCAGACAGAACACGATGACCACCGTGGTGTACGTGCTCAGCTCGTTGCGGGTCGGCCAAACGACCTTGCGCAGCTCGGCGATGATTTGCCGGTAGAAGAGAGCCGCCCGCGCGAACAGGTTTTTCTTCTTCTGCTCCGGCTTGCCCGAAGAGCCCTTCGGGCGGTTCGCCCGGCGACCGCCGGGGGGCTCGTCGTCGGAGCCGCGGCCATCAGAGCTGCTGTGCTCAGGCGTAGCCGTGGAGCCGTGGGCCTCCGTCAACTCGTCCTCACCTGATCCGGTCCGACCGTGGATCACCGACGGGGTTGTCGGCGCCGACAGTTTGCGCTGACTGCGTGCGAGTCACGGTCGATCCGGGGATCGACCGCGGTCACACATCGCAGGGCACGAGGGACTTGAACCCCCAACCCCCGGTTTTGGAGACCGGTGCTCTGCCAATTGAGCTAGTGCCCTTCATCCGGTCATCAACCTAGCGGAGTCGCCGACCCGAGAACACGAAATTTTCGGGCGCGGCAGCACGCAGGTTGGGACCGCCAAGCGTCGAGTGTACGGGGTCGAGTGCGTCAGGTCGAACCCGTGCCGCGCGGGCCGGCCGTCGGGCGCCGCCGGCCCGTTTTCCGCGTGCCCCCGGTGGGACCGGAATGGCACCATGCCGGGCATGACGGCTCCCACCTCCAGTTCCCCGTCCGTACCCGCGTCCGAGCGTCGGATCTCCGCCCTCGTCGGCGCCATCGCCGAGTCCGCGACGCTCGCGGTCGATGCCAAGGCCAAGGCGCTCAAGGCGGCCGGTCGCCCCGTGGTCGGCTTCGGCGCCGGCGAGCCGGACTTCCCGACGCCCGACTACATCGTGGACGCGGCGGTCGCGGCGTGCCGCGAGCCCGGGTTCCACCGGTACACCCCGGCCGGCGGGCTGCCGGAGTTGAAGGCCGCGATCGTCGCCAAGACACTGCGCGACTCGGGCCTGGCGGTGGAGCCGGACCGGGTGCTCGTCACCAACGGCGGCAAGCAGGCCATCCACGAGGCGTTCGCCGCCATCCTGGATCCGGGCGACGAGGTGCTGGTGCCCGCGCCGTACTGGACCACCTACCCGGAGTCGATCAAGCTCGCGGGCGGGGTTCCGGTGGCGGTGGTCGCCGACGAGACCACCGGCTATCTGGTGTCCGTCGAGCAGTTGGAGGCGGCGCGCACCGAGCGCACCAAGGTGCTGGTGTTCGTCTCGCCGTCGAACCCGACCGGCGCGGTGTACACGCGGGCCCGGACCGAGGCGATCGGGCGCTGGGCGGTCGAGCACGGGCTGTGGGTGCTGACCGACGAGATCTACGAACACCTGGTCTACGACGACACCGCGTTCGTCTCGATGCCGGTGGTGGTGCCGGAGCTGGCGGATCGCTGCGTGATCGTCAACGGCGTCGCCAAGACCTACGCGATGACCGGCTGGCGGGTCGGCTGGGTGATCGGTCCCCGGGACGTGATCAAGGCCGCGACGAACCTCCAGTCGCACGCCACCTCGAACGTGTGCAACGTGGCGCAGGCCGCCGCGCTGGCTGCGCTGACCGGCGACCTGACCGCGGTGGACACGATGAAGGTGGCCTTCGACCGCCGCCGGCGCACGATCGTGCGGATGTTGAACGAGATCCCGGGTGTGCGGTGCCCCGAGCCCAAGGGCGCCTTCTACGTGTATCCGTCGGTCAAGGGGGTGCTGGGCCGAAGGATCCGCGGCGCCCGCCCGAGCAGCTCGGCCGAGTTGGCGAGCCTGATCCTGGACGAGGTCGAGGTGGCCGTGGTGCCGGGCGAGGCCTTCGGCACCCCGGGCTATCTGCGGTTGTCCTACGCCCTCGGCGACGACGATCTGGTCGAGGGCATCGGGCGGATCGCGCGGCTGCTGGCCGAGGCCGAGTAGGCGTCCGCGTGCCCTGGGGCCGTCGCACGGGAGACCGGGCGGCGGCCCTTTCGCGGCGGTCTTGGGTGCGGGCGCGCGGGTGGACACGGAGGCGTTCACGCGCCGGCCCCCGAAGTTTCCGCTCTCCTTCAGGGGGATCATCCGCGGTACCCCTCACGTGGACGGGGCCGGTGGTCCATGATCTGTGGATGGATCGTCCCGCACGCGATGTCCGCACCCTCCCGAAGGCTCATCTCCACCTGCACTTCACGGGATCCATGCGGTCGGAAACCCTGTTGGAACTGGCGGATCTGCACGGAGTGCGGCTGCCCGACTCGCTGACCTCGGGTCGACCACCACGATTGCGGGCCACCGACGAGCGGGGCTGGTTCCGCTTCCAGCGGCTGTACGACATCGCCCGCTCGTGTGTGCGGACCGCGGACGACATGCATCGGCTGGTCCGCGAGGCGGCCGAGGACGACCGGGCCGAGGGGTCGGGCTGGTTGGAGATCCAGGTGGATCCGACCTCGTACGCGCCTCGTCTGGGCGGACTGACGCCCGCGGTGGAGATCGTGCTGGACGCGGTGGAGGCCGCCCGCGCGGCGACCGGGATCGGGATCGCCGTGGTGATCGCGGCCAATCGCACCAAGCACCAATTGGAGGCGCGCACGCTGGCCCGGCTCGCCGCGCAGTACACCGATCGCGGCGTGGTCGGGTTCGGGTTGTCCAACGACGAGCGGCGGGGTCGGGCGCCCGCGTTCGAGCGGGCCTTCGAGATCGCCCGGCACGCCGGGTTGTTCGCGAACCCGCACGGTGGCGAGTTGGACGGGCCGCGCAGCATTCGCGAATGCGTGGACGTGTTGGGCGCGCGCAGGCTCGGGCACGGGATCCGGGTGGTGGAGGATCCCGAGCTGATGGCGCTGCTGGCGCGGCGGCGGATCGTGTGCGAGGTGTGCCCGGCCTCCAACGTCGCGCTCGGCGTCTACGACAAGGTCTCGGACGTGCCGCTGCGGAGGCTGTTCGAGGCGGGGGTGCCGATCGCGCTGGGTGCCGACGATCCGTTGTTGTTCGGGTCCCGGTTGGCCGCGCAGTACGAGCTGGCCCGGGACGAACACGGGTTCACCGATCCGGAGTTGGCCGAACTGGCCCGGCAGTCGATCCTCGGGTCGGTGGCGCCGGCGCAGGTACAGCGGGCGTTGCTGGACGGGGTGGACGGGTGGCTGGCGGCACCGGGTGCCGCGCCGGCGCCGGATCTGGTTCCGGCCCGGCCGCCGGTCGGGTGAGCCGGCGGGGGGCGCGGATTTCGGGCGGCCCGAGCGGTCAGAGCTTGGCGTTGATCAGGACCGGTTCGTTGACCAGGGTGACGCCGAACGTCGCGTGCACACCGTCCCGGACCTCGCGGGCCAGGGTGAGCAGGTCCTCGGTGCTGGCCCGGCCCCGGTTGGTCAGGGCCAGGGTGTGCTTGGTGGAGATCCGCGCCCGGCCCTGCCCGTAGCCCTTGGGGAAGCCGGCGCGTTCGATCAGCCAGGCCGCGGAGGTCTTGACGTGGTCGTCGCCGGACGGGTAGCGGGGCGGGGTGGCGTCGGGGCCCAGGTGCCGCGCGGCCCGCGCGGTCAGGTCGGCGAAGGCGTCGTGGGTCAGGATCGGGTTGGTGAAGAACGAACCCGCGCTCCAGGTGTCGTGGTCGGCCGGGTCCAGCACCATGCCCTTGCCGCGCCGCAGGCCGAGCACCGCGGCGCGGGCGGCCTCGACCGGGACCCGCTCACCGGGCTCGACGCCGAGCGCGCGGGCCAGTTCCGCGTACCGGATCGGCGCCGAGCGGCCGGCGTCGTCGCGCAGTCGAAAGCGCACCCGCAGCACCACGTAGCGGTCGTCGCCCTTGAACACGCTGTGCCGGTAGGTGAAGCCGCACTCGGCGGCGGTCAGCGTGCGCGGCGCGCGCTCGGTGCGGTCGTAGACCTCGACCGAGGCGATGGTCTCGGCGACCTCCTGGCCGTACGCGCCGACGTTCTGCACCGGGGTCGCGCCGGCGCTGCCCGGGATGCCCGCGAGGCATTCGATGCCGGACAACCCCGCGGCGACGGCGGCGGTGACCACGTCGTCCCACGGCACGCCGGCCTCGACGCTCACGTCGGTGCCGTCGACGCGGAGTCCGGTGGTGGCGATCCGCAGCACGTCGCCCGGGAAGCCGTCGTCGCCGACGACCAGGTTGCTGCCGCCGCCGAGCACGAGCAACGGGATGCCCTGCTCGTCGGCGGCGCGCACGGTCGCCAGTACCGCGTCGGTGGTCGTGGCCGTGTGGAGCCGACGAGCCGGACCGCCGAGGCGGAGGGTGGTCAGGGAGGCGAGAGGCGCGTCGGTTTCAGGCTGCACCGTTGGATTCTCGCATCACCCGACCGGGGCGGGACTCAGGCCAGCTGCACGATGGCCCGGGGCACGCCCAGGACCTTGGCGCCGGCGGCGGTGACCAGCAGGTCCACCCGGGCCCGGCGGTCGTCCAGGAGCACCGCGACCTTGCCGCTGACCTCGATGGTCGCGCCGTCGACGGTGTCGGGGACCACGACCGGCTTGGTGAAGCGCACACCGAACTCGATCAGCGCGCCCGGGTCGCCGAGCCAGTCGGTGACCACGCGCGCGGCCTCGGCCATGGTGAACATCCCGTGCGCGATGACGTCGGGCAGGCCGACCTCGCCGGCGAAGCGGCCGTTCCAGTGGATCGGGTTGAAGTCGCCGGAGGCGCCCGCGTAGCGGACCAGGGTCTCGCGGGTGACCGGGAAGCTGCGCGCGGGCAGTTCGGTGCCGACCTCGACGTCGTCGAAGGAGATCTTGGCGGTCATGATCAGGCCTCCGAGCCGGCGGCCCGGGCCACCAGGGACGAGAGCGCGGTGACGATGTGCTCGCCCTCCACCGTGGTCACCTCGGCGCGCGTGGTGAGGATGTCGTTGCCCGCGAGGGACTTGATGTTGTCCACGGTGGTCACCACGGTCAGTCGGTCGCCCGCGCGAACCGGCCGCGTGTAGGTGAACTTCTGGTCGCCGTGCACGACGCGCGAGTAGTCCAGGCCCAGTTCGGGGTCGTACACCACCTGGTCGGCCGCGCGCATGGTGACCACGATCGCGAACGTCGGCGGCGCGATCACGTCCGGGTGGCCGAGCGCCTTGGCCGCCTCGGGGTCGTTGTACGCGGGATCGGGGTCACCGATCGCCGCGGCGAACTCGCGGATCTTCTCCCGACCCACCTCGTACGGCTCGGTGGGCGGATACGTCCGTCCGATGAACTTCGCGTCCAGCGGCATGAAGCGGGTCTCCCTGATGGATGGGCGGGGCTGATGGATGGCGGACCGTTGCACCGCGGGCCGGCGGAGGCGGGCCGGCGCGGGCGACGTTGCGGAGAATACGACAACGAGGCCACCCCCCTTGCGGGGAGTGGCCTCGTCGGTGTCGTGGTGCGAACCGCTAGCGGGTTTCGCGGTGCGCGGTGTGCGCGTTGCAGCGGGGGCAGTGCTTCTTCATCTCAAGACGGTCCGGGTCGTTACGCCGGTTCTTCTTGGTGATGTAGTTCCGCTCCTTGCACTCCACGCAGGCCAGCGTGATCTTCGGGCGGACGTCGGTGGCAGCCACTGGAGTGCCTTCCTTGCGGTCAGGGGTGAATACAGCAAAAGCAGCCGATGCGGAGTCTCCCCCGAATCGGCTCGCTTGGTAGCGGCGACCGGACTTGAACCGGTGACACAGCGATTATGAGCCGCTTGCTCTACCGTCTGAGCTACGCCGCCTCAACGAGGCCCCCGCCTGTTCCCAGGCGGGGATCCCATCGTCTGAGCCCCAATACGGAATCGAACCGTAGACCTTCTCCTTACCATGGAGACGCTCTACCGACTGAGCTATTGGGGCGAGCAGGAAAACCATACACGCTGCCCGTCACCGATCGGAAATCGATTGGCGCAACGCCCCCGGCTCGACTACTCGGTGGACCAAACAGACCTGGTCAGAGCCCCTTCGACGGTTTGCGCGTACACGGCGGCGGCCAGCCACGCAGCGGACAAAAGGTCGTTGTCGCCCGTGCGAAGACGCCCGAAAACATCCCGTTCGCGGCCCGCCGCGACGTGCGTGAGGCGCTCGACCAGATCCGCCCCCGTGGTCAGTCCGACCCGGCGCAGTCGGGCGGTGTCGCCGGCGGTGGAGCCGGCCAGGGCGAGTACCGGCCGGCCGCCGCTGATCGCGCGTTCGACGTGACGGTGCATCAGGTACAGCGGGGCGGGCGACGGTTCCTCGGCAGCGCCGGTCGGCGCCCCGGCCGGCGCTGCACTCGGGAGGTCGGCACGATGCAGCCGGTCCAGGCCCAGGTCGATCCGGCCCAGCCGCTCCTCGGTCAGCCGCAGGGTGGGCCCGTCCCCCGGTGGGATGCCGATCGCCAGCACCCGGACCGCGCGGTCGGCACCGGGTTCGAGCCGACCGATCAGCCGCAGCCGCAGGCCGGGGCAGGTTGCCAGCAGGCGCAGGTTGTCCCGGTAGGCGAAGGCGGGGTCGGCGTGCGCGACCAGCAGGTGCACATCCAGTTCGCCGCACGCGGCGTGCACCCGGTCCCGGGCGCCGGCGGTGGTGCCGAGCACGGTGACGTCGAGGAAGAGCAGGTCGGCGCCGGCGGGACGGTCGTCGGGGGGCAGGTCGCGATGACCCACCACGCGGTCGACCTGGGCGGGCAGCGGGACCTCCCACAGATCGCGCAGGGGTTCCTCGGTCCAGGCCACGCCGCTCGCCCGTGCCGCGCGCACGCCCTGGCCGGCGCCCAGTCGGCCGCCCGCGGACGCGGTGGCACCGGAGACGACCAGGCCCGCACGGGTCAACGCGACCGGGTCGATGGAGGTGTCGCCGACCCGGATCGCGCGGGTCGCGGCACCGACCGCGCGTTCGGCGCCGCCGGGTGCGACGTCGCCGATCGTGCGCAGCGTGCCGGTGGAGTCCACAGTGGTGGTCACCGCGCCCGCGAAGCCGCGTGCGGTCAGCACCGGTTCGGTGAACAGGCCGTACAGGCGCAGCGAACCGGCCGCGGCGTAGGCCCGGCGGGAGGTGCCGCGCAACGCCTCGAGCGCCTGCGCGGCCTCGCCCGTCGAGGTCCGCAACGCATGGGCGACGTCGAGCAGTTCGCGCAGTGCGGCGACCAGCTCGGCGAGCCGGTACGCGGGATCGTCGGCGCGGGCGGCGCGCAGCCCGGTGGCCACCGCGACGGCGGCGGCGGACGCGCGGTGCAGTCCGGCCAGACGCGCGGTGTGCGCGGCGCGCAGCAGGCCGGCCTGGAGCACCGCGCCGGCGCTGTCCAGGCCGGCGTCCACGATCGCGGCGCCGGCGGTCCACAGCGCGTCGGCGGCGGCGCGTTCGGCGTCGGTGGGGCCGGCGGGTTCGGCGCCGATGGGTTCGACGGCCTCGGTCGGCGCCGCGGTCCCGGCCGGGTCCGTGGTCTCGGTGCCGGCGTCGGCGCCGGGTGTGCCTTCGGCGACCGGGGCCGAGGCGGCGGCCGCGGCGCGGTGTACGCAGGCGGGTGCGAGCAGGCACGAGCAGCGCAGGTCGGCGGTGGTGGTGACCGCCCCGGTCGGGATGTACAGGGTCAGTTCGGCGTCGTCGCCGACGGTGATCCGCACGGTGTCGCCGTCGCGTTCGACCGCGCACGCGGCGAGTTTGCCGATCGCGGCGTCCAGGCGTTTGCGCAGGCGCGGGGTGAGTGCCTCGACGATGTCGGCGGTGACGTCCGGCGCGACGGGTGGCAGGCCCTGCGTGCTCATCGGACCTTCTCTCCGACCCAGCGGGCCAGTTCGGTGGGGCTCAGGGCGGCGACCGGCATGCCGGCGGCGACGAGGCTGCCGGCGACGGCGGTGGAGTAGCGCGGCCGGCCCGCGTCGTCCAGGCTCGCGCAGCCGAGGATGTGGCAGCCGGAGGAGGCCAGCGCACGCACCTCGCCGAGCAGGCCGCCCAGCGGGTAGCCCTCCTCGAAGTCGCTGATCACGGTGATCAGCGTGCGGGAGGGCACGGTGACCAGTTCGCGGGCGGCCCGCAGGCCGGCGGCGATGTGCGTGCCGCCGCCGACGTTCACCTCCAGGAGCAGGCCGAGCGGGTCGTGCACATGCTCGGTGAGGTCGATCACCTCGGTGGAGAAGGCCAGGAAGTGCGTGCTCAGCGACGGGACGCCGGCCAGGATCGACGCGGTGAGCGCGGACCAGATGGTGGAGGCCTCCATCGAGCCGGACACGTCGACGACCAGGATCAGCCGCCAGTCGTTGCTGCGGCTCGCGCGGGTCCTGAAGATCGGCCGCTCCGGGACCACGACCACGGTGCCCTCCGGGTTGCGGCGGGCGGTGGTGAGGTTGGCGCGGAGGGTGCGCGGCAGGTCGAGCGCGCCGCCGGGGCGGCGGGTCGGGCGCGGTGTGGTGATGCCGGTCAGGGCGGGTCGCAGGCGGGTGGCGAGTTCGCGGGTGAGCTCGGCGACGATCCGGGCGATCAGCGGGCGCAGCAGCGCGAGTTTGCCCTCGGGGAGGCCGCCGGCGTGGGCTAGGACGGTCTTGAGCAGGTCCACGGAGGGGCGGGCGGCGGCCGGGTCGAGGTGGGTGAGCACGTCGGTGCGCCCGGCCGCCGCGGCGGCGGCCAGCACCTCCTCGCGGACGGCGGGGCCGAACAGGGCGATCAGTTCCTCGGACCATTCCCGCACGCCCGGGTAGGGGGCTTCCCGGCCGCCGCGGTCGCCGTCGCCGAGGTCGCCCCGGGCACCTTCGCCTCGGCCGGTGCCGTAGAGCTCGTCGAGCGCGGTGGCCATCCGGGCGGCGTTGCCCGGGAGGCGGTCGGAGCGGCGGCCGAGAATGAGCTTCCAGCGCTGGGCGCTCGGGATTTCGTGGGCGGGTGGCGGGATTGCGGTCCGGTCGGCCGGCAATTGTGCGCCCTCGCCCACCGGTTGCGCGGAATTCGGAGGCTGCGGTGTTACGGCGCCGGGCGAGCCGATCTCGTCTCGCGACGCGCCGGCGGTGGGTTCGGGTGGGGGTAGCAGGCCGCGTCGGGTGAGGGCTTCGCGGGCGGCCAGGTCGGCACCGGTCCAGCGGGCCAGTTCGAGCGGGTCGGTGTCGGTGTCGACGCGGTCGCCCAGGTGGTCGGCCACCGCGTCCAGTACCCGGTCGCGGGCCGCGGGGCTGAGCGTGTCGAAGCCGCCGCGCAGCGCCGGCAGGCGCTCCAGGAACGGGCGGTCGGCGAGGGTGTCGACGCGGTCCAGGAGCGCGGTCGACACCGGGCCGCCGGTTTGCAGCAGCGGGCCGGCCGCGGTGAGCAGGCCGGTGAGTCGACGGGTCAGGTCGGCGCGGGCCGCGGGAGTGGTCGCGGTGTCGATCCAGGAGCCGATCCGGTCGCCGAGGACGACCGCGTCCTCGTGCCCGAGCAGGACCCGGATCGCACCGGCGGCGGCGGACATCAGCGGCGAACCGTCGGCGGCCAGCCGGGCCAGTCCGGTGGACAGCCGCAGTCCGCCGAAAGCGTCGGCGCGCCCGGCCAGATCGGCCAGGGCTCGCGCGTCGGCGGGATCGTCGGATCCGTCCAGGCCGTCGAGGTGGCGGACGGCGGCGGTGAGCAGGGTCCGGGTGATGTCGGGTCCCCCGGCGGAGCCGGACTTCGAGTCGACCGCCTTCGGGTCGGCGTCCGCCGTCTCGTTGCCCGGCGCGTCGTTGCCCGGCTCGGACTCGGATGCCGCCTCGGGCTCGGGTGCGGGCTCCGGTGCGACGCCCAGGTGGCCCGCGTGGATGCGGTCGGTCAGGGTCAGCGCGGTGAGCAGGTTCGGAAGGGTGGCGATGCCGGGGAGGGTGTCGGCGGTCTCGGTCAGCCGGGTCGCGGTGAGTTCGGTCAGGCCGCACGCGGCGGCGCGTTCGAGCCCGGTGAGGATCTGTTCGGCGGTGGGGCCGCCCTCGTCGAGTTCGGTCCGGTGCCGCGCGCGCAGGGTGCCTTCGGCAGCCTGTTCGGGGGTCACGCCGCGCGTGCCGGCCGCGTCCAGCAGTGCCGCGGCGGACGGTGTCCAGCGCACCCGCCAGCGGGTGGTGACCGCGTCCGCACCGCCCGCGCCGACCACCGCGACCGGTTCGGCGTACGGGATCCGACAGGTCGTCAGTTGTTGCAGGAGCAGTTCGCGGCGCCGATCCAGGTCGCTGCGCAGCGGGTCCAGGCGCAGGTCGCGTTCGGCCGGGTCGGCGGGGCCGGGCAGGCCGAGTTCGGCGATCCGGCGTTCGACCTCGGGGCCCAGGCCGCTGCGCGGCGCGGCCGGCGCGGGGCGGCCGGCCCGGGTGCCGACCAGAACGTGTTCGAGCGCGCGGGCCACCGAGCGGCCCCGGCCCAGCGGCTCGCCATGCGTGAGCACGGTCTGCACCGCCTCGAGCAGTTCGCCGCGGCCCGCCGCGGGCAGCCCGCGCAGGTTGGCCAGGTCGCCGGCGAGCCGGACGATCTCGCGGGCGTCGGCCGGCCCGCTGGGGTGACCCTGGCGGCGCAGTTCGGCGCAGATCCGGACGGCCGCGGCGATCAGCGCCTCGTACAGCGCGGCCGGGTCGCCGCCGGATTCCAGCACACTCTGCTGCCACTCCGGGTCGCGGATGCCGGCCGGGTAGCCGGAGCGCGCGTCCAGGAGCGGGTAGGTGTACGGGATCAGCGACATCGTGACGTCGGCGATCTCGGCGGCGGGCGCGACGGTGTCCTGGTCGAGCAGGGCCGGCGCGTGGAAGGCGCCGAGCACCACCGCGGCGCGCGCGCCGCCGGCGGTCGCCTCGCGCAGGGTGGCGCGCATCCACGCCTCGCGGCGCAGGTCGACCGGGTCCACGCTGCCCGCGTCGCGGCGCAGTGCCCAGCCGACGGTGAGCGCCGCCCGGCGGATCGCCTCGGCGGGCGAGCCGGGTGCGGTGGCCTCGACCAGCCGGTCCCACAGGTCGTCGCCGGCGCGGCCGGTGAGCCGGTCGCGCAGCGCGGCGTGCAGTGTCCCCGCGCCGTGTGCCGCGCCGTCGCCGGCGTCCGCGGGCACGTGGTCGGTGCGGTCCCATCCGGGGTGCCCCAGCGGAAGGTCGCACGGGATCGCGGGGACGCCGTTGCGGGCGGCCCAGCGCAGGGCGGCCAGCTCCGGCGAGAAGTCGGCGAACGGGTAGAAGCCGAGCCCGTTCGGGCCGGTCCCGGCCAGTGCGATCGGCGCCCGGGTGTCCTTGTGCGCGAGCCACTCCAGCCAGGGCGCGGCCTCGTGCGGCAGTTCGACGAGCAGGACCTCGGGGCGGGCCGCGTCCAGCAGGGCCGGGACGGCGGCGGCGAGCGAGGGGGCGTGGTGGCGCACGCCGATCAGGTAGGGCTGCCGGGACGCGGCCAGGCGCTCGGCGGCGGGACGGGCCTCGTCGATGGGCCCGTCCGTACGTGTGGTCGACACCTCGTCAGCCCTCCAGGACTCCGCGCAGGTCCCACAGGGTGCGCCAGGTGGCCGAGCCGTGTTCCGCGCGGCGGCGCACCGCCGCGTCCCAGTAGGACAGGAGCCGGGCGGCGTCGGCCGGGTCGTCCTTCTTCGCGACGCCGAGCAGGTGTCCCGGGAGCAGGCTCAGCACGTCCCGGTCGCCCGGGAAGTACGCCGCGGCCAGCGCGAGCGAGGAGGCCACCGAGACCGCCTCGGCGGTGCTCAGCACGGTGGAGGGGCGTTCGATCTCCCAGCCCTCGGCGGAGCGGCCGGTGCGCAGGTCGCGGAACGCGGTGACCAGTACCTCCAGGACCGTGTCGTCGACGGCGTACGCGGTCCCGGTGCGCTCCACCGCGGCCTTGGCCTGGCGGCGGACCAGCGCGATCTCCGCGTCGTGGTCGCCGATCGGGCCGACCGTCTCGAAGTTGAATCGGCGCTTGAGCGCGGCGGACATCTCCGAGACGCCCCGGTCGCGCAGGTTCGCGGTGGCGATCAGGGTGAAGCCCGGCGCGGCGTGTACCTGCGCGTCGGTGCCGCCCGCGAGTTCGGGCACCGCGATCCGGCGCTCGGAGAGCAGCGACACCAGCGCGTCCTGCACCTCGGGCAGGCAGCGGGTGACCTCTTCGATCCGGGCCACCCCGCCGGTGGTCATCGCGGTGAGCACCGGCGAGGGCACCAGGGCGCCCCGGCTGGGGCCCTGCGCGAGCAGCAGCGCGTAGTTCCAGCCGTACTTGAGCTGGTCCTCGGTGGTGCCCGCGGTGCCCTGCACGGTGAGCCCGCTGGTGCCGCACACGGCGGCGGCCAGCAGTTCGGACAACATCGACTTCGCGGTGCCGGGCTCGCCGACCAGGAGCAGGCCGCGTTCGCCGGCGAGGGTGACCACGCAGCGCTCGACGAGGGCGCGTTCACCGACGAACTTGGCGCCGATGGTCAGGGTGCGCGGCAAACCGTCGACCGGTTCGGGCAGCTTGAGTTCGTCGCCGCTGCCCATCACGAAGGTGACCACGGCGCGCGGGGTCAGCCGCCAGGCCGGCGGGCGCGGGCCGCGGTCGTAGGCGGCCAGGAAGGCGAGTTCGCTCGCGTACAGGTCCTCGGGGGGTTGTATCTGGCGCGCGCTCGCGGCGGATTCGGTTGCGGTTGCGGTTGCCATCAGCGGCGGCCCTTCCGGGTGGTGCGGGTGACGAGTTGTTCGAAGCCTGGCGCATCGCCGTCCTGCACCCGTCGCCAGGCCCGGTGGAACAGTTCGGGCACCGGGCATTCGGGCACGATCGTGGTGTGGGTGGGCGTCGCGTACAGCCCTTCCTTCCAGGTCTCCACGGGCAGTGCGGGGGCCTTGAGCGCGCTCCAGCCGCCGGGCAGGAACAGCGTGCGGCCGGCGCGCGAGCGCTTGGCCTCGACCACCAGGTCGGTGCCCGCGAGTTCGGTGCGGGCCTTCTTCAGGCGCGCGGGCTTCCAGCCGGTCCAGCGGGCGACGTGCCGGTCGGTGGGGTCGGGCAGGGCGAGCAGTTGCAGGTACAGGACCGCCGCGTCCTCGCCGATGCCGTGCGTCTTGGCCACCTCGGCGACCAGGTCGGGTACCGAGTACGCCGGGTCCTGCTGGATGCCGGGCGGGCCGTCGGCGCGCAGCAGTTCCTCGAAGGCCGGGTCCAGGATCCGGCGGAAGGACTTGAGGCCGGCAGAGTCGGCGGCGCCGCGGAGCGCGATCAGCCGGTCGAACCACGGGTCGTCGGCACCGGTGAAGCCGGCGGGTCGGACCTCGGCGAATTCGCTCTCGCCGTACCAGGGCCGGAGCCAGAAGCGGTCCTCGAGCCGGAGTATGCCGTCGGGGTCGCTGCCGCCGGTGGCGGGCAGTCCGACCGCCTCGCGCAGCAGGGCCGCGGTGTTGCCGCGCTCGGCGTACTCGATGTCCAGGTCGAACACCAGGCCCGGGTCGGCCAGTCGGGTGCGCAGCAGGCCGAGCACGTGCGGCAGGTGCGCGCGCAGCGGATCGCCGTAGGGCAGCCGGTAGGCGAGCCAGGCGAGCGCGGTCACGGTGGCCTTCAGGCCGTGGCCGCTGGGCACCGCCTCGCTGTCGGAGGCGCGCAGGCGGCCGTCCTTGTCCACCGTGTGGGTGGAGGTGCCGGTGATCCACTTGCACGATTCCGGGGTGAGCACGCTCTCGAACGATCCGGCGGACAGGCCCCGGACGTCCGCCGCGACGTCCTCGGGCAACCGGAGCACCCGGCCGAACGCGGTGTTCCAGGCGCGGCAGCCGGCCTCGATGTCGTGGCCCGTCGTCCACAGGGTGTGCACGTCCTCCGGGCGTTCGGGGATCAGCGCGCCCAGCACGCCGGCCCGCGCGCTGCCCTCCAGCCGGTCCAGCTGCGAGCGAGCGCTGTCGATCTCGGCCACCTTGAGCCGGAGCAGGGCCCGCTGGTCCTTGTCCAGGTCGCCGGCGGTCAGTCCGGTCAGCAACAGGCTCGCCTCGGCCCGGCCCAGGCCGGTGCCCTCCATCAGAGCGGTGACCGCCTCCGGCCGCCAGGTCAGCGGACCGTGTTCGCGGATCCCGCGCACCACGGCGGCGACCCGCTCCGGGGACATCGGCTCCACGTAGCGGTGTTCCTCGTGGGTGGTGAAGCCGTCGATCGCCGCGAACGTTCCCGAGGGGTCGTGGTCGAGCGCGGTCCAGTGCTCCTTGTCGTTGCCGTAGGTGTACTGGCTGTCCAGGATCACGATGGTGCGGTCGCCGCGGCGGATCACCCGGCCCCGGCGCTTGTTGTCCTTGTTCTTCTTGCGGCTGGGCTCGCACAGGGTGACCGAGCGCAGCGTCCCGGCGGGTGTGCCCAGCGGGCCGGCGGCGAGCGCCTCCAGTGCCACGAGCAGCGACGCGCGGTGCTCCTCGGAGGTGAACGGGGACAGCGCACGGGCGAGCATCGCGGCGCGGTGGTCGAGCAGTTCGTGCCAGGACATGTGCGGATCGGTGAGCCGGTCGGACTCGGTGGTCCACTCGGCCGGGCCGTCGGTGCGGGCCAGCATCGCGGCCACGGCGGTGATGTGGTTCATCGTGGTCCACGCGGCCGGGCTTGTGCCGTAGTGCCGGTATCCGCCGTTGCGCGCGATCCCGGCGAGGGCCGGGTGCAGTTCGGCGTCCTGGCCGTGCGCGGGGCCGGTGGGCACCACGCGGGCCTTGCGCTCCTTGACGGTGACCTTGCCGAAGTCGCGGAGTCTGCGGGCGAGTCGGGAGGTGTCCGCGGCCAGCCCGGCAACGCAGCGCACGAGTCCGGCGTGGCCGATCTCGGGCAGCAGTCGGCGCACCGGCTCGATCCGCACGGCGTCGGGTCGGCTCGGCTTGTTCTTGTCCTCGGACTTCTTGGCGATCGCGTACTCGGCCATCGCCCGCTCGTGGTCCGCGTGCACCTCGGCGACCAGTTCGGCGGCCCGCTCGGGGGTGAGCGCGCGCAGGGCCAACGAGCCGGCCTCGTCGCGCGGGCGCAGTGCGTGCCAGAACGCCGGCGGCGGGACGATCCGGCTGCCCAGGGCCAGGTCGCCGACGCCGCCCCGTTGGCCGCACTGGCCGAGCAGCACGTCGCCGGCCCACAGCGTCGCCTTACCGCCGCTCTCGACGACCGCCGTCGGGGCCGCGCCGCCGGGCAGGCGCAGCGCGCCGATCGGCACCTCCTGCGGCGTGTTGTCCCAGTGCCGCCGGTTGCGCACGGGCGCGCCGACGGTGCGGCCGTCCACGGAGCCGGCGGTGATCGTGTCCCCGTCGACGCGGACCCAGTGGCCGAGCAGTGTGCCGTCGGTGCCCAGCGGAGTGTTCTCCAGCCCGGGCAGCAGCGGCAGCAGTTCGCATCGGTCGGCCACCAACGCGCCGCCGTCGGCGACCGCGGCGGCGAACGGCGCGGGCAGCGAGACCCGGCCGTGGGTGCCGGTGGCCGGGTCGTACTCGGTCCACTTGCGGTCGCTGCGGTCGAAGTCGAGCGACCAGTGCGTGGTGCCGTCGGTGAGCACGCCCCGGCGCGGCGGCAGCTTGGTGTCGCCCGCGTACAGCGGCCGGCCGCCGGTGGTGCGGCCGCCGTCGGGCAGCGCGAGGGAGAGCATCGAGTTGGCGTCCGAGCCGCCGTTGGGGCTCTCGCCGGTGAGCGGGAAGGTCTCGGTCGGGCGCCCGGACCAGTACGCCTCCCAGTCGTACTCCTTGTTGTACCAGGCGACCAGGAGTTGTCCGTCGACATAGCGGAAGGCGGGGCGCTGCCACGAGATGCGCTCCTTGGGCAGCCGCGGCTCGTGGTCGAGCAGGATGCCCTCGGGGCCGACCACGACCGCGCGCTTGTCGGAGGAGAGCACCAGCGCGGGCCACGCCTCGTCGACCCGGATCTCGCTCTTGCGGCCGAAGAGGTCGATCGCCTCCTCCAGCGCGGGCCAGCCGAGTTCGTCGTAGACGCCGGCGCGCAGCGTGGTGGTCAGCAGGGCGACGGCGTCGAACGCGCGGATCCGGGAGACCA
This sequence comes from Embleya sp. NPDC127516, assembly GCF_044765325.1. NCBI lineage: Bacteria > Bacillati > Actinomycetota > Actinomycetes > Kitasatosporales > Streptomycetaceae > Embleya > Embleya sp. NPDC127516. Next base: position 107,994 of record NZ_JBIWJT010000026.1, read on the forward strand.
GGTCCGGGGTGACGTCCTCGACCACCTCGCGGAACTCGTTCAGTACCTTGAACTCGTGCTCGACGGTGGGCAGGCCGGCCGCCGAGGTGACCCGGGCGCCCTGCTCGGTCAGCCAGCGGGCGAGCACACCGCGCAGCACCGGGTGCGCGGCGGTGGCCGCGTGGTGGTTGCCCTTGAGGCCGCCGATCGCGGCCTGGAGCAGGGCGGTGTAGCGCTCGTCCGCGGCGACGTGGGCCAGTTCGCTGCGGCCCGGTTCCTGGTCGTTCCACCATTCGCCGAGGTCGATCGAACCCTTGGGGTCCGGGTCGGCCAGCGGTATGCGCTCGGACAGGGCCGTGTCGAGCAGGTCGATGTCCACGCTGGAGCGCCAGCCGTTGCCACTGAACAGGTCGACCGGCACCGCCTCGGCGCGCAGCGCGTCGGCCATCTCGGCGAGCAGCTTCGCGGTGCGCTCGCTGCGCGCGTTGTAGCGCCAGCCGCGCTGCCGGTGCGTGGACCAGCGGGTGACCCATTGGGCCCGGGCGCCGGCGACCAGGTCGCCGCCGACCAGCAGATCCAGGACTCCGGCTTCGGCGAGCAGGTCGAGCCACAGATCGTCGAGTTCGGCGTCCGGGGTCGAGCCGCCGGGGGTGGGCAGGATCTCCAGCAGCCGGACCCGGATCTCCGGCTCGGCGGCGGCCAGCGCCGCGATCGGCTTGCGGTTGACCTTCCAGAAGGACAGCGGCGCGCGGCCGATCGCGGGCGTGGCGAGCAGTTCGCGCAGCAGCGCGTGCTCCTCGGCGGTGTGGTCGCCGCCGGCCGCGCGGATCAACGCGCGGGCGTCCTCGGCCAGGCCCGCGTACGGCGGCATGCCCGCGGTGCAGCGCTCGACCGCGAGTTGGCGGAACTGCGCCCATGCCTCGATCGGACCCAGCCGCGCGGACAGTGCCTTGGCGTGTTCCTTGAGCGCCTTGGCGGTCAGCGCGCCGGCGAAGGCGAACTCCAGGAAGACCGCGCGCAGCCGCTCCTCCTCGATCGGCAGGTTGTGCACCCGCTCGGCCTCGCGGGCCTTGCCGAAGAACGCGGACGCGTAGGTCGTGTTGTCGTGCTTGAGGAAGATCCGCGCGGCCTGCTCGTGGAAGGTGGGCAGGAAGTGCGGTACGGCCCGGCCCAGTCGGGTCGCGAGCTGGTCGAAGCCGTCCTTGGCCGCGCCGGGCTTGGTCTTGGCCTGCCGGTCCAGCCGCTCGATGTCACGGACCAGGGCCAGCGCGTGGTGGCCGTTCGCCGGGTCGTTGACCAGGGCCCAGGCCGGGAAGCCGAGCGCCTCGCGGCGGACCTGGCCGACCTCGGGCGCGTCCTGTTCGCGGGCCAGGCCCAGGAATCCGAGCGCCAGGTCCTCGGCCTCGCCCAGCGTCGCCGGGACCAGCCGGACGATCGGGCGGTCCTCGAACGCGGGGTGCAGGTAGGTGCGCACCGTGAGCGTGTCGATGTCGTCGCCGGTCAGGGTGCCGGCGGGCAGGATGCCGCCGGCGTCCAGCAGCACGCGGGACGGGTCGGGGGTGGTGCTCATGCCGCTTCCTCCGTGGTCTCGATCGTGCGGCCCGCGTACAGCGCGGCGCCCATGCGCATGCCTTCCGACCAGGCCACCGGCGGAACCCGGTCCAGGGTCAGCGTGCTGCCGCCCTCGGTCCAGGTGACCGAGCCGGTCTCGGTCGATTCGTAGCCGTCGTAGTCGCCCAGCCACATCCGGGCCTCGACCTCGCGGTCGCCGTCCAGCACCGCGCACACGGCCTGGCCGCCGCGCACCTGGTAGCCCAGTTGGGTGGCCCGGCCGATCAGGAAGCGCAACTGGTCGTAGCGCCCGCCGGAGAACTCCTCGATGCCGCTGCGGGTGCCGTCCAGGTCGGCGGGTCGGTGCCACACCTCGCGGTAGAGCTGCTGTACCCGCTGCTCGACGCCCAGTTCGACGGCGAACTCGCGCAGGTCCTCCAAGTCCTCCAGCAGCACCGGGTGCGGGATCCGCACGGTCCGCGCGTCGAGGTAGACGGTGTCGCCGTCGGGGTCGACGATGCCGACGCCGCGCTCGGGGTCCGCGCCGCGCAGAAATCCGGCCACGTCGGCGCCGTCGGCGGTGACCACCAGATCGCGCAGTACCCGCTGCCAGGACGGATCCGGCCACACCCGGGACAACACCGCGACCGGGACCGGGAGCGAGCCGATCATCCAGCGCTCGACCGCGTCCTGGCACGAGCGGTCGTGCCGCTCCAGCCACTCGACGAGCTGTCGCAGGCCCACCACGGCCGGGTCCTCGGCGAGTTTCCCGGGCACCGACTTCAGTTGCCGCCCCTTGGCATTGCGGCACACCACCTTGCCGTCCTGCACGGCGACCTCATAGTCGCCCGCCCGGATCCATCCCACGATCGTTCCCTCCACAGCTCTTCGCGAATGTCGGTGACACCCCGTCAAATGCCAAGCGGCACAAGGCGCTCGGCGCCGGTGACCAGGTTGGCGGGAACGTTAGCCGCCGATTCCGACAGCGCCGTCACCCGCCAGGATGAAACCCCGGGGAAATCCGCCTTCGATGGCCGAATATCGCGCCCGAGAGGCAAACTCGGGGCGGCGCTTGGACTAACTTGCGTGGAATGACAGTGCCCGCCGCACCCCGAGGTCTGCGCAGCCTGATTCCCGGTCCCGGGCCGGAAGGGGATCCCGGCGCCACGGCCGGCGGTACGGCCGCCGGCGCGCCGATCTCGGCCTGCCCGGTGTCGCAGCCGGCCGAACCCGCGCCGGTCGCGGCGCGTACCCGCTCGATGCTGGACGCGCTGGCGCCGGTAGCGGTGCCGCGCGCGGTCGCCGAGGCGTCCGCGGACGTGTTGTGCGCGCTGGCCGCGACCGCGCCCGCGGAACTCGCGCAGGTGGCCCAGGAACTGGCTCTGCGGCTGCGCGCCGCCGCCCATCCGGCGTAACTTCACCGATCGCGACCGCTCGTTCGGCCGTGTCGCCGTATCCGACGGCAGGTTGGCGCGTTGTTCAGGATCCACCCGCCGCGGGTGGGACCTGTACGAACCGAAAGGACCGACACAAGATGTCGCGTATCGCCAAGGCCGCAGTCCTGACCGCCACCGTGGGCGCCGCTCTCGCGGGCGCTGCCGGGCCCGCCATGGCCGGCTCCGAGGCGGACGGCGCGGCCGTGGGCTCGCCCGGCGTGCTCTCCGGCAACAACATCCAGGTTCCGGTTCACGTCCCGGTCAACTTGTGCGGCAACACCGTGAACATCATCGCGGCGCTCAACCCCACCATCGGCAACACCTGCATCAACGGCGGCTGACGTCGACATCGGCTGACGAACACTTCGGCCCCGCTCGGTGCGTTCTTCCACGCATCGAGCGGGGCCGCGTCGTGTGCCGCGACGACCGGCGGGGCGGATCGGAACCGGCGCCCGGCGGCCGGCCGGGGCTCCCCGGCTTCGGACCGGCCTTCATCGGTTCGTCGGTTCATCGGGTCGTCGGTTCGAACCGGGGTTCGGTGCGGCGCCGGGGTAGGCATCCGCGCATGACGACCTACGCCCTGCACCACGTACAGCTCGCCATCCCGGCCGGCAGCGAGGACGCGTGCCGTGCCTTCTACCTCGGTGTCCTGGGCATGACCGAGGTGGCCAAGCCGCCGGTGTTGGCCGCGCGCGGCGGCCTGTGGGTGCGGGCCGGCACGCTGGAGATCCACCTCGGTGTCGAGGCCGACTTCCGACCCGCGCGCAAGGCGCATCCCGGCATCCTGGTCACCGACCTGGACGACGTGATGGCCAGACTCACCGCGAACGGCACCGAGGTCGTCCCGGACGGCGAGTTCCCCGGCCACCGCAGGTGCTACGCACAGGACGCGGTGGGCAACCGGCTGGAATTCCTCCAGCCGCTGTGACCGACCGCGCGGCCCGAGATCACGGGCGGCGGGCCACCACGTCGATCTCGACCAGGATGTTCATCAGGTCCGAGCCGACCGTCGTGCGCACCGGGTACGGCGCGGTGAAGTACTCGCGGTAGACCTCGTCGTATCCGGCGAAGTCGCGCTTGAGGTGCTCCAGGTGGGTGGTCACCTTGACCACGTGGCTGAAGTCGAGGCCGGCCTCGGCCAGCACGGCCTTGAGGTTGTCCAGCACCTGGCGGGTCTGGGTGGCCACGTCGTCGCCCACGGTCGCGCCGGTGGCCGGGTCGATCGGGCCCATGCCCGCGGTGTAGACGAAGTCGCCGGCGTCGATGCCCTGCGAGTACGTGCCGCCCGGCTTGGGCGCGGCGTCGGTGCGGATTTCCTTGTGTGCCATGGGAGTTCGCTTCCTTGATCGCATTGTTCGTGCTTGTGGACAGTAGGTGAGCGGGCGGCTCAGCGGACGACCGCGTCGTCCTGGTGCAGCAGCCGCAGTTCGTCCCGGCGGGGCAGGCCCTCCCAGTCGCCGGGCACGGTGACCGCGAACGCGCCGGCCGCGGCGGCGGTGGCCACTCGGGCGGCGACCGAGCCGCCCTCGACCAGTTCGGCGAGATAACCGGCGGCGAACGCGTCGCCCGCGCCCACCGGGTCGACCGCGTCGACCCGGTGCAGCGGCACCTCGTGCGGCCGGCCGTCGACGAGCGCGACGGCGCCGCGCGAGCCCTGCTTGAGCAGCACCTGGGTGGGGCCCAGCGCACCGAGTTCGCGCGCGAGGTCGAGCACCGGGGTGTGCTCCGGCGCCTTGAGCACCAGGCGGGCCTCGTCCTCGGTGGCGAACACGATGTCCGCGCCGGCGGCCAGCGCGCGCAGTTCGGTCGCCGCGTCCTCGGCCGACCACAGCGCCTTGCGGTAGTTCAGGTCGAGCGAGACCGGGACGCCGGCCGCGTTCGCCTCGGCCACGGCCGCGCGGACCGCCGCGCGCGCGGTCGTGGACAGCGCGGGGGTGATGCCGGTGACGTGCAGGATCCTCGCCGAGCGCACCAGCGCGGGATCCACGTCCTGCGGGCACAACCGCGAACCGGCGCTGCCCGCACGGTAGTAGCGCACGTCGGTGGCCGCGCTGGTGCGCCGCGCCTTGACCATCAATCCGGTGGGCGCGTCCGGGTCGACCACCGCGCCGCGGGTGTCCAGCCCCTCGCCGCCGAGCACGGTCAGCACCAACCGACCGAACTCGTCGTCGCCCACCCGACCGATCCAGGCGGCCCGCCGGCCCAGTCGGGTGATCCCGATGGCCAGGTTGCTCTCCGCCCCGCCGGTGGCGACGTCGAGTGTGCGAGCGTGCCGCAGCGGGCCGATGTGCGGCGCGGTGAGCAGCACCATGGTCTCGCCGAGCGTGACCACGTCCGGGGCTTCCCGGGGTTCGGCGGTCATGATGTCCTCTCGCGTGATTCGCGTCATCGGTGGCATCGGATTCGGGGTCGGGTTCCGAGCCGGCGTCGCGCTCGGGTTCGGAGTCGGGTCGGGTTTCGGATTCGGGACGGCTCGGCGGCGGATCGAGGGTCGGGTGGCCGGCGCGGCGAGCCGAGCGGTGGGCTCAGAAGTGGGTGTTCAGCACGTCCACGACACGATGGTCGTCGTCCACCACCGGCACCGCGCGCCACTTGTCGAACGCCGTACAGGGGTGCGAGATACCCAGGCAGACCAGCTCGCCCGGGGCCATCGTGGTCCCGCCGAGGTCGACGTACGCGTGCTGGTCGTCCAGCTTGACCACGCGCGCCTCCCCCGCTTCGCGCATCGTCCCGTCCAGCGCGCGCACCCGCAGCGGAGTCGGCAGGTCCTGGTCGAACGGCACGTCCCGGCGGCCCGCGCCGAGCACGGCCAGACCCGGCTCGGGCGCGGAGAGCACCTGTGCCCACACCTCCAGGGCGGCCGCGAGCGAGCCCTCCTCGGGGTGCCTGGCGAACGGCGTCACGCGCGTGTAGAAGCCGTCGTCGTGCGAGACGTAGGCGCCGCTGCGCAGGATGATCGTGCGGTCCGGCAGCGGCTTGCCGTCCGGCGCGAGCACGTCCACGACCGCGTCGAACCAGGCGCTGCCCCCCGCCGAGACGATCGGCGTCCCGGGCACCAGGTCGGCGATCGCGTCGGCCAGCCCGGCCAGTTCGCGCATCCAGTCCGACACCGCCGCGGCGTCCGGCAGGCCGCCCTCGTAGCCGGCCACGCCCGCCACGGTCAGCCCCGGCACCTCGGCCGCGGCCCGGGCCAGTTCGACGCCCTCGGCGATGTCGCGGCAGCCGGCCCGCCCGCCCGGGCGGCCCAGCTCGACCAGCACCGACAACTTCCCGCCGGGCACCGCCGCCAGCGCCCGCGCGGCGACCTCGACGCCGGCCCGGGAGTCCACGTAGAACAACAGGTCCGGCCGGGTGGCGGCCCAGCGCAGCACCTTCTCGTCCAGCACCTCGTTGGCGATCAGGATCCGGGGCACCCGGAACCGGTGCGCGGCCAGCGCCTGGTTCGCGGTCGCCACGCTGATCCCCCAGGCACCGGCTGCCAGTTGCTCGGCGAACAGCTCGGGCGACATGGTGGTCTTGCCGTGCGGCGCGAACAACACGCCGTGCCGCGCGGTGTACTCGCTCATCGTGGCCACGTTCGCGATCAGCGCGGACTTGCGCGCGACCATCACCGGCCACGTGAACGGCCCGTCGAACAGGCTGTGTTCGGCGGCACCGAGTTCGTCGTCGGTGAGTTCCTCATACGGCAGCCAGGTGCCCTTGGTGTATGAGTCGAGGGTCATCGGGTCGCTCCCAGGGTGCGCGATACACGGAGGGCCGCCCCCGCGACGGCGGGTCCCAGCTCGCGGACCCGCGCGGCGGTGACGCGGGACGTGAGACCGGAGACCGACAGCGCTCCGACCACGACGTCGTTGTGATCGAAGATAGGCGCTGCGACACAGCGCACCTCGGGCTCGTTCTCCCGATCGTCCACCGAGTAGCCCCGGTTGCGGATCCGGGCCAGTTCGGTACGCAGCAGTACCGGGTCGGTGAGGGTGCGGGCGGTGACGGTGGGCAGGCCAGCGTCGACCACCTGCGCGAACACGTCCTCGGGCAGCCAGGCGAGCATCGCCTTGCCCACGGCCGTGCAGTACATCGGCGCGCGGCTGCCGATCCGCGACGCCATCCGCACGGCGGTCTCGTTCTCGACCTTGTCGATGTAGACGATGTGCGGCGCGTCCGGAACGCACAGGTGCACGGTGCCGCCCGCCTCGCGCATCAGCCGGTGCGCCTCCTCGGCGGCGGCGGTGCGCAGGTCGATGCCGGCCAGGTACGCCTGGCCGAGCGCGAGCGCGCCGGGGCCGAGCCGGAAGTGGCCGTGCCGGCGGTCCCGGGCGAGCAGCCCGGTGTCCAGGAGCGGCTGGGCCAGGCGCAGCACGGTGCTCTTGGACAGGCCGAGCGTGTCGGCGAGTTCGGTCAGGTTCAGGCCCTCGGCGCCCGCGTGGTCGCGGACCTCCTCCAGGACGGCGAGGGCGCGGCGCAGCGACGCGGACTGGTTGCGCGCCGCCGGCGGGCGGTCTTCGCCGCGCGGTCCGCCGCGGGTCTCGCCGCGGGGCTCGCTCGGCGACTCGTGGGCGCCGCGCTCGTGCTCGTGAGTGCTCACTGGCATGTCCTCAGGACGGTCCGACCGGGCGCCCGGGCGTGTTGCCCGTCAGGGCTCCGGACGAGAGTACGGGGACACCGGCCACCAGGACGTCGTCGATGCCGGCGGCGGGTCGGCGGGCGTCGCCGTAGTCGGCGAGGTCGGCCACCCGGGTCGGGTCGATCACCGCGATGTCGGCGGCCAGGCCGACCCGGAGCAGGCCCCGGTCGGTCAGCCCGAAGCGGCGGGCCGGGTGCGACGCGAGGTGCACGGCGGCCTGTTCCCAGGTCCAGTCGCCCAGTTCGACCACGTGTCGGGCGAGCAGTCGGGCGAACGCGCCCCAGCCGCGCGGGTGCGGGCTGCCGCCGATGTAGATGCCGTCGGAGCCGCCGATGTGTGCGGGGTGGCGCAGCAGCGCGCGGACCGATTCGTCGCTGTTGGTCGGCGGCTGGTCGAACACGGCGCTCGCCACCAGGTCGGTGGCGATCAGCAGGTCGGCGCAGAATTCCGCGGGACTCGCGCCGGCCTCGGCGGCGGCGTCCACGAGGCGGCGGCCCTCGGCCCAGCGGAAGTCGGCGGCGGGCACGTGCGCGAGGGTGATCCGGGGCCACAGGGCCGGGTCCACCTCGTCGGCCAGGAGGCGTCGGGTGGCCGGTCGGGCCAGTGCGTCCACCACCCGGTCGGGATCGGGATCGTCCAGCGCGCGGGGCAGCGCGACCATCGCCAGGATGCTGCAGCCGCGCAGGTAGGGGTACGCGTCGTAGGTGAGGTCCAGGCCCTCGGACCGGGCCGCGTCCACCATCGCGATCAGTTCCTCGGCCGGGCCGTGGTAGTGCGAGACGTGGGTGGCCACGCCCGCCGCGCGGGCCACGTCGAGCATCTCGCGCATGGCCGGTCCGGCGGCGCCCTCGTAGCCGCGCATGTGCGAGACGTGCGGCAGGCCGCGGGCCGCGACGGGGGCGAGCAGGGCGGCCAGCTCGGCGGTGTCCGCGTAGCGGCCGGGCACGTATTCCAAGCCGGTGGACAGGCCGCACGCGCCCTCGTCCAGGCCCTGTTCGACGGCCTTGGTCATCGCGGCCAGCTCGGCGGCGTCCGCGGGGCGCGCGGTGGGGCCGAGCGCGCTGTAGCGGACGGTGCCGTGCGGCACGAGGTAGGCGGTGTTGACCGCGGTGCTGCGGTCGTAGGTGTCGAGCAGGTCGGCGACCGAGACCGGACCTTCGCCCAGGCCGGGGTGGGTGCCGTTGATCGCCGCGAAGTAGCGGGTCGCGTAGGCCAGCGCGGCGGGGGTGGCGGGGGCGTAGGACAGGCCGTCCTGGCCGAGCACGAAGGTGGTCACGCCCTGGCGCAGCGCGGCGAGCTGGACGTCGGGGTCGAGCACGGCGGCGTCGCCGTGCACGTGGGCGTCGACGAAGCCGGGCGCCACGTACCGGCCGCTCGCGTCGAGCTCGGTCGCGGCCCGGGCGCCGTCCAGGCGGCCGATCGCGGCGATCCGGTCGCCGGTGATCGCGACGTCGGCCCGGAAGGCGGGTGCGCCGGTGCCGTCGAGCACTTGCCCGCCGCGCAGCAGTACGTCGTACATGCGAGCCCTCCCTGCCCTTCGTGGTCCCTCGCGTCCGAGCCGGTCGGAACGGGCGGTGTCCTGCGGATGGCCGACGGATCGACCGAGCAGGGACGTTACGTGTCCGTGAGCGCTCGGTGCCACTTTCGCAGCACACCATTTTGCAGTGCACAACGTTCGGCGGGACGCCTTGTCGGAACGCGGCGCCGCTTTCTAACGTCCCGCTCACGCCGCACCGGATGTTTCCCCCCTTGCGGCCCGTTCGTGTCGATTGATGCAGACGTCCAGACGTACAGGCCGACCCTCGGGTCGCGGCATCCCCGCGATCGCTCCGGCCTGCCTCGCCGCAGGAGGAATTGTCGTGAAGATCCGGAGTTTGGCCGCCGTCGCAGTGGCCGGCATCGCGCTGGCGGCGTGCGCGCCGGGCACGGCGTCCAAGTCGAAGTCCGCCGACGAACAGACCGGCACGCTCAAGGTGTGGCTGTACGACGAGGCGAACCGCGGGCCCAAGGAGAAGGTCGTCAACGCGGCCGTCGCCGAGTTCAAGGCCGCGCACCCGAAGGTGAACGTCGAGCTCGGCTACATACCCACCGACGCCGGCCCGCGCGCGGAGAAGATGAAGGGCGCGTTCAACGATCCGAACAGCGCGCCGGACGTGGTCGAGTTCGGCAACACCGACCTGTTCGGCTACGTCCAGGCCGGCGGTCTCGCGGACATCTCCGCCGACCTGGGCAACTGGTCCGAGGCGGGCGACCTGCCCAAGGACCTCAAGGACACCACGCTGGTCGACGGCAAGACCTACGGCCTGCCGTGGTGGCTGGGCCTGCGCTCGCTGTACTACCGCACGGACGTGTTCACCGAGCTCGGCCTGAAGCCGCCGACCTCGTACGCCGAGCTGGTCGACGCCGCGAAGAAGGTGCGCGCGGCCAAGCCGGACATGTTCGGCATCGCGGTCGGCGGCAAGTACACCTTCGGCGGTCTGCCCTTCCTGTGGGCCAACGGCGGCGATATCGCCACCCAGCAGGGCGGCAAGTACGCGGCCTCGATCGACTCGCCGCAGTCGCAGGCGGGCGTCAAGGCGTACACCGACCTGTTCTCCAAGGACATCTGTCCGCCCCAGCAGTGCGCCGACCTGACCGGCGGCAAGACCGTGGAGGCCTTCGCGGCCGGCACCGCGGGCATGGCGATCCTGCCCAACTCCTCGCGCAGCGCGGTCGAGGCGGGCGTGGCCAAGGGCAAGTACGCGGTGGTCCCGCTGCCGGGCAACGCCCCGGGCTCGATCGCGCCGGCCTTCTCCGGCGGCAACGACCTCGGCGTGATGAAGTCCTCGCAGCACCGCTCACTCGCGGTCGACTTCATGAAGATCCTGGGCGGCAAGAAGTACCAGCTCCAGATGTTCGACGCGATGGGCAACCTGCCCACACTCGCCTCGGCGCGTGGCGACGTGGTGGCCAAGGACCCGTGGCTCAAGCCGTTCATCGACACCCTGAACGCGGGCACCAAGTTCGTGCCCAAGGACGCCGCGTGGGCCAAGATCGACTCGCAGTCCGTGGTGCCGACCATGTTCCAGAAGGTGGTCACCGGCAAGTCCGACGTCCCGGGGGCGACGGGCGAGGCCAAGACCGCGATCGACAACGCGTTCGCCGGGAAGTAGCACGGTGACCACGACCACCACGCCCGCGCGGGCGGACCGGCCGGCCTCGGCCCCGGTCCGCCCGCGCGGCGGCGCGAAGAAGACGAGGCCCGGGCGGCGCCGCTCGTGGATGCCGCTGTGGCTGTTGCTGCCCTCCGCGGTCGTCCTGATCCCGCTGTTCGGCTACCCGCTCTACCAGCTCGGCCTGCTCTCCTTCCTGAAGTTCGGGCAGCCGCAGGCCTCGGCGGGCGAGGTCGCGGAGTTCGTCGGCTTCGACAACTACTCGACCCTGCTGGGCGACGACCAGTTCTGGGACGTGCTGACCCAGACCGTGATCTTCGCGGCGGCCTGTGTGGTGGCCACCCTCGCGGTCGGCGCGGCGCTCGCGGTGCTGTTGACCCGGATCGGCAAGTGGCCGCGGCTGCTGCTGATGTTCGCCGCGCTCGGCGCGTGGGCGGCCCCGGCGATGACCGGCTCGACGGTGTGGATGTTCCTGTTCGACACCAACCTGGGCCTGGTCAACGAGGTCCTGGGCATGCAGGGCCACAACTGGTTCTACGACAAGTGGTCCGCGTTCGCGCTGGTCGGCGTCGTGGTGGTGTGGCACTCGTTCCCGTTCGTGATGATCTCGCTGTACGCGGGCATCGAGTCGATCCCGGTCTCGGTCCTGGAGGCGGCCCGGCTGGACGGCGCGTCCACCTGGACCACCTTCCGGCACGTGATGTTGCCGATCCTGCGGCCGATCCTGACCATCGTGGTGATCCAGTCGATCATCTGGGACTTCAAGGTCTTCACCCAGATCTACGTGATGACCGGGGGCGGCGGCATCGCCGGCCAGAACCTGGTGCTCAACGTGTACGCGTACCAGAAGGCGTTCGCGTCCTCGGACTACAGCCTGGGCGCGGCGATCGGCGTGCTGATGACGCTGATCCTGCTCGTCGTCACGGTCTTCTACATCCGCGCGCTGCGTCGCTCCGGGGAGGAGCTGTGAGCACTGTGTCCACTTCTTCGGGCTCCGCGGTTCCCGGGTCGGGCGCCGCCGCCGTTCGCCCCGACCGGCCGCGTCGCCCCGTCGGGCCGCGTCGCTCCAAGGGGAACCGGAAGGTGTCCCGGCGGATCGCCAACACGACCGCGATCGTCGTCGCGCTGCTGACGGTGTTCCCGCTCTACTGGATGGTGCTCTCCGCGATCAAGCCGGACGGCGAGATCAACTCGGTGAACCCGCGGCCGTGGACGTGGCATCCGACGCTGGACAACTTCCGCGACGCGTTCGGGGTCAGCGGCTTCGGCGGCTATTTCCTCAACAGCCTGATCGTGGCGACCGTGGTGGTCGTACTCTCCGGACTGGTGTCGTTCCTGGCGGCGGTGGCGCTGACCCGGTTCAACTTCAAGTTCCGCACCACGATCCTGGTGATGTTCCTGGTCGCCCAGATGGTGCCGGTCGAGGCGCTGACCATCCCGCTGTTCTTCCTGGTCCGCGACATCGGCACGGTGGCCCCCGGATTCGGGCTCAGCACGCTGGGCTCGCTGATGCTGGTCAACCTGGCCTTCTCGCTGCCGTTCGCGATCTGGATGTTGCGCGGCTTCGTCAAGGCGATCCCCGAATCGCTGGAGGAGGCCGCCCGGATCGACGGCGCGAACCGGTTCACCATCCTGTGGCGGATCCTGTTCCCGCTGGTCGCGCCCGGGCTCGCGGCCACGTCGGTGTTCTCGTTCATCACCGCGTGGAACGACTTCGTGTTCGCGAAGACCTTCATCCTGGACACCGACCACCAGACGCTGCCGGCGGCGCTGATGGTGTTCTTCAAGCCGGACGAGAACGACTGGGGCGGCATCATGGCCGCCTCCACCCTGATGACCATTCCGGTCCTGATCTTCTTCGTGCTGGTCCAGCGGCACCTGGTCTCGGGGCTCGGCGGAGCGGTGAAGGACTGATTCCTCCATGACCACCTCCTCGTCCTCCTCGACCGGCGCCTCCTCCTCGCCGTCGCCGGCGACGTCCGTGCTGCCGCGGCCGGCTCGGGTCGTCCCGGGCGCGGGCACGTTCACCCCCACCGCGACCACGGGTGTGACCCATCCGCCGGAACTGGCGGCCGAGGCGGCGTGGTTGCGCGGCGCGCTCGGCCCGGCGACCGGATGCCTCCTGGGGTCCGGTCCGGGCATCACGCTGCTGCTCGACCCGGACGCGCTGCCGGCCGAGGGGTACCGGTTGGAGGTCACCGCGACGGCCGTCGAGCTGCGCGGCGGTTCGGCGGCCGGGGTGTTCGCGGGTCTGCAGACGCTGCGCCAACTGCTCCCGGCGGACGCGTTCCGGCGCGCGCGGGTGGGCACGGCCGGGTGGTCGCTGCCGGTGTGCGTGATCGAGGACGAGCCGGCCTTCGCCTGGCGCGGGGTGATGCTGGACGTGGCCCGGCACTTTCTGCCCAAGCAGGACGTGTTGCGCTTCGTGGATCTGATGGCTGTGCACCGGTTGAACGTGCTGCACCTGCATCTGACCGACGACCAGGGCTGGCGGATCGAGGTGCCGGGGTGGCCGCGGCTGACCTCGGTGGGCGCGTGGCGCACGGGCAGCATGCGGGGATCGCGGCAGCACGAGATGTTCGACGAACGTCCGCACGGCGGCTACTACACCGGTGCGGACCTGCGCGAGATCGTCGCGTACGCGGCCGATCGGCACATCACCGTGGTGCCCGAGATCGACCTGCCGGCGCACGTACAGGCGGTGGTGGCGGCCTATCCGTCGCTCGGCGCGGTACCGGTGGAGGGGGTGCGCACCCGGTGGGGCGGGTTGTCCGACGGGGTGCTCGCGCCGACCGAGGAGGCGCTGGGGTTCTGTCGCGACGTGCTGGCCGAGGTGTGCGCGATCTTCCCGTCCCGGTACGTGTGCGTGGGCGGCGACGAGGTGCCGACCGGGCCGTGGGAGCGGATGGGGCACCCCGATCCGGGGTCGCTCGGCGGCTGGTTCGTGGCCAAGTTGGCCAGGATGCTGGCCGCGCGGGGGCGGCGGCTGTTCGGCTGGGACGAGGTCCTGGCGGGCGGCGCGGCGGTGCCGGCGGACGCGCTGATCGGCGGCTGGCGCGGCGAGCACGGCACGATCGCGGCGGCGCGGGCCGGCTTCGAGGTGGTGGCGTGCCCGGACACCTCGGTGTACTTCGACTACCGGCAGAGCGAGGGCGCGGACGAGCCGATTCCGGTCGGGCCGTTGTTGACGTTGGCGGACGTGTACGCCTTCCGGCCGGTGCCCTCGGCGCTGACGGCCGAGGAGGGCGCGCGAGTGCTGGGCGGGCAGGCGCAGATCTGGACCGAGCACATGGACTCGGTCCGGCGGATCGACTACATGGCGTTCCCGAGGTTGTGCGCGTTCGCCGAGGCGGTGTGGTCGGGGCCCGGCGACTTCGCCGAGTTCACGGAGCGGTTGACGTCGGCGCACCTGGCTCGGCTGGACGCGCTGGGGGTGGAGTACCGGCCCTTGGCCGGACCGCATCCGTGGCAGACCCGGCCGGACGCGATCGGGTGGCCTCGGGAGCGGGCGGATCGTGAGGCGGAGTTGTTGGAGTTGACGAGGGACATTCGGCGGGGGGTTTGAGGCGGGACTGGGCGGGGGTTGAGGCGGGGCTGGGGCGGGGGTTGAGGCGGGGCTGGGGCGGGCGGGGCTGGATCGAGGCATTCGAGCCGAGACATCTGACGCCGCGTCAGCTACGGTCGGGCGGTCGGGCTGCGGCGGGCTGCGGGTCGTAGTGCGTCGCGGGACGCGGTGGGCTGCGAGTCGCGTTGCGTTCCGTTGCGGGACGCGATGCGCCGTGGGTCGAGCCGTGGCCGTCGGTCGAAGCGTCGAGAGGTCGAGAGGTCGCCGTCATGTCGTCCGGATACCACGCGATTCCGAATCTGATCGGGCTGTACGCCGAGCGCATCGACGCCGGCGACTACGCGGGCGTGGGCGAGTTGTTCGCGCACGCGGTGATCACCGCCGAGGGCCAGGACCTGAAGGTGGCCGGGGCGGACGCCGCCCGGGCGATGTTCGAGGCGTGGACGCGCCGCTATCCCGACAACGGCACACCGCACACCCGGCACGTGACCACGAACCTGATCCTGGACGTGGACGACGAGGCGGGCACCGGAACGTGCCGCAGCTACGTGACGGTCTTCCAGGCGCTTCCCGACTTCCCGCTCCAACCCGTCTTCACCGGCCGCTACCACGACACCTTCGAACGGCCCGAGGGAACCTGGCGCTTCACCCGGCGCCACATGATCACCGACTATGTGGGCGACCTGAGCCGGCACCTGAACCAGTCGTTGTGACCGGGTGGGCGTGCCCGACTCGTGGTGACGCGCCGAAGCGCGCCCGACCGGACCGGTCGTCGTGACGGAGCGAGGTACACCCGACGGTCGGCCCGATCACACCGGACCGCTCGTGGCGTCCCCGCGGTTCCGGCAGCCGGTGCGGGCCGCGCCCGCTCCGCGCGCCTACTCGAACGTGACGCCCTCCGGTGGTACGTCCACCCGGCTGTCGTCGTCGAGGATCGGGACGCCGAGGCGTTCGTGGGCGATGCGTTGCGCGGCCAGCGCCTGGGGCAGGCGCGCTTCGTAGCCACCGCCGAGGAGTGCGGCGGCTCGGCGCGGGGTGACCAGGGCGCGGCTCCACGACCATCCCGTCGCCGGGTCGGGGGCGAGCGGTCCGAGTGAGGCGATCCGGGCGGCGCTGCGGGACCTGACGTCGCCGCCGTCCGGGTCGGACAGATAGCCCACGTGGGTGGTCTTGCCCAGCACCGCGTTGGCCTCCTCGGCGACCTCGCGCGTCAGGGTCGCGAGCGCGTCCACGTCCTCCGGTTCGGCGCCGCCGCCGGGCAGCGCGTACCCGTCGTCCGGGTCACCGACCAGCAGGACCCGACCCTCCGGGTCGAACAGCCAGCCCGCCGCGCGGCGGACCGGGGCCCCGGCCGGGATCGGTTCGTCCTCGTGCCACACCCGCTCCTTGGCCGGCCGGTACTCGCGCCCGTCGACCACGTACAGACACGCCCCCGACGCGTACGCCTCCAACGCCACCGACACCCGCCGCCGAGTCCGCCCGGCAAAGCGCGGCAGCGCCTGGTCGGGCGTGAGCACGTACACCGCGTGTGACCCGGCGTCGACCGGGACCAGTGCGGCGACCTGCTCGTCGGTCAGCGTCGGCCCGTCGAAGAGGAAGTCGAGCACGACCCGGCCGTACGCCCCGGCCGTCGAGGTGCACACCGCGAGCAACCGGCCGACGGTGAGGTCGAGAGCCAACACCTCCCGCACCGCACGCCGGGCGGCCTCGTGCGGAGCCTCCCCCGGCTCGGCCGTCCCGCCCGGAAGGCCGAGTCCCGGCTTGCGACCGGGATCCAACACCACCAGCCCGCCATGCCGATCGCGCAGCAGGACGGACGCGGCCACCGGCATCCCCGGCGAGGTCGCGTGGTAGTCGATCGGTCCCTGGGATACCGGCTCGTCGTTACCGCTCACGCTCATCCGCTCCCCCGCCGCGTCCGTCGTAGTCGTGGCTCCATCCTGGCCGACGATCGGATGTACCGAATTTCGGGGGCTGGATGCGGGGCCGGATGCGGGGCGAACGTGGGGCGGATGGGCGGGTCCGATGCGCGAGTTCGGCGCGGGTGCCGGGTGCCGGGCACCGGGGCCGGCCGGGTACCGGGGCCGGGTGCCGGGTACCGGGGCCGGGTACCGGGGCCGGGAGTCGGGTACCGGGGCCGGGTACCGGGGCCGGGAGTCGGGTGCGGGAGTCGGCCACGGATGCCGCCGCTACGGGGTGTCGCGCAGCATCTCGATGGCCTCGGTCGGGTCGAGTTCGGTGTCCTTCGCGGGCGCCCACCGCGCGAGGACGTCGGCGGCGCCGAAGGCCATCTCGGCGGGCAGGCCGACGGCCGTCAGGGCCGCGGCGACCTCTCTCATCTCCGGCTCCCAGCGCCAGGCCTTGGCGGCGGCATCCGCGATGTAGTCCGGCTCCGCGAGATGCCGCGTGGAGTGATCCCGGGCGATGTCGAGCAGTTCCGCCCCGACGCCGTATTCGCTCGCCATCGCATGCGCCACGGCGGCAAGCGCCCTGCTCGCCTTCTGATAGCTCGCGAACGACAACTTCAGCCCGGACGCCTGCCCGATCCCGCCGGGAAGGGCTCGCACCCGCACCCTCGTGTCGGCGAACAACTCGGCGACACGAGCCACCTCGTCGCCCGCACCGGACAGGTAGAGGCGAGGAGACCGGGTCGGCGAAGGCGGGGACCCGACCACACCTCCATCGACAACGGCGGCGCCGCCCGCGCCAAGCAGCGCGGCCATGCGCCCCATCCGCTCCGGGCTCACCGCGTTCGCCTCCACGTACAACCCGGCGTATCGCCGCTCGGCGACCGAACGGGCAACCGCCTCCGCCGCCCCGGGAGGGCACAGCGAGATCACACAGGCACAGCGATCGAGCAACTCGTCGAGCTCCTCGACGGGTTCGAGACCGAACCTGTCCGCGCGTGCCGCGGTCGCCGCACCACGACCCGTGGGACACCACAACACGGTGATCCCGCGGCCGGTCAACTCCCCCGCCACCGCCGCGCCCATGCTGCCCGGATGAAGCATTCCGATCGTGGTCATGAGCCCCCTCGAAGCAGGTGGGCCGGGGTGAATCGATCCGGCGCCCGGTCACGCACAGCCTGCCGGATCAGCGCCGCGGACTCGTCCGGCGACGTCCGATCGGTCCGCACGATCACGGACCACCGCACCTCGCGGTGCGCCTCCAGATCGGCGTACGTCTCCTCCCAGACCCGCAACCGAGCATCACCGTCGACATCACCCCGACCGACCGAACGCTCGGCGGTGACGTCCCGCGAACACCACAACAGAACCCGCGTCCAGTGCACCGGATACGCCGCAAGCGCGAAGACCGCGTCGACCTGTCCGACGTGCACCACGGGAACACACCCGCGTGCCGTAAGCCGATCGAGCTCGGGTACGTCCGTCGCGTACTCCGCCCCGTAACGCCGGTTGCCGTGCACGATCAACCCGTCCCGCCGCATCCCCGCCAACACCCGGGAATCCGTCATGCGATACCCGGACGAACGCCCCGGCCCGGCCTTCAACCGCCGGAAGTGAACAAACGCCCCGTCCAACCGCGACAAAGCCGCCGTGACCGTGTCCTTCCCGGCCGCCGGCGGCCCATAAAGAACCACAGCCCCCGAAGTCACCGCCACCCTCCCCACCCACAACCCATGAGCGCAGCAGTATGCCGCCGACCCCACCCCACCCGCCCACCACCCACAACCCGCCGAACGGCCGGCCTCCGGACACGACAAAGGCCCCCGACCAGCGTTTCCGCTGGTCGGGGGCCTTCGTTTCGGTGTGGCGGGTGTTGGGTTCGAACCAACGTAGGCATACACCGGCAGATTTACAGCCCGCCCTACGGATCGCCGCGTCAAGCCGCTGACCAGGGCAAAGAACAGATGAAGGAGCGACTTCGTCGCCCTCACCCATGGATTACCCACCCGTCGTCTTACGTCCGATCGGCATAAGGCTTGCGAACGTGGACCGGAAGACTGCTGAAACATCCGGATGTTTCAGCAGGCTCTTGCCCCTCCGGTACCGGACAGGCCGGACAGCTTCACTCGATGCTGTCCGGCCTGTTTGTGCAGGTCACGGCGATCTCCGGACAGTCGGACAGCGCGGCGCGTAGTTGTCCGATCGCTTGGTTCGATTCGAGCTCGGCGTCTTGACCGCCCGGGCCGCCGTTGTCCTGCCGAGAGGTGGACTTGCGTAGAGACCCGAGCAGGCAGGGAGCTATCCCAGCCGCCCATGCATCGCCCAATGCGTCTGCATCCGACCAGTGGGGATACCCGCGATGGCGGCTGAGCCCCCGGGGTCTCGGTGGAGGTTTCCCACGGCCGAACAGGCAGACGTGATCAGCTAGGGCTGTCCGCCCTACCTTCCAGGTCACAGACACTTCCAGGCACCCGGAACTGGACTTCTTCTAAGCGCCTGCTTCGACTCGTCATCTTGGGAGGCCATCGCACGAAGCGTGTCTTCTGCTAAGCATGGAACTATGTGAGATCAGACGACTTGACCTCGCTCTACTCCTGTTGTGCTTCGATCGTCACAGTAAGCATCTCGACTGCCTATCAGAAGGGCATCCAATGTCGTCACCCAGCCCGTCGAATCCGTCACTCACAAGTGAGGAAATTAAGCATCTTGAATTCATTCAAGCCATAGTTGCAAGATTGGGAAATGGCTCATTCCTCATCAAAGGATGGACCATGACAATTGCTGGCGCCTTCTTCGGTATTTCTGCAAGCAATTCGAGCTGGAAAGTTGCAGTCGTTGGACTCATGCCAATCGTGGGATTCTGGCTACTTGATAGCTACTATCTTCGGCAAGAGCGGCTCTTTCGAAAATTGTACGACGACGTCAGAAACCCTACGGTTCCGACAGATCTCTTCGCCATGAATGTGCAACCCTACCTTGCAGTCGTCCCATGGAAGCGTGTCATCTGGTCGCATACGATGGTGAATTTCTATGGAATTCTCGCCATCGTAAATGTTCTACTGATAACAGCGATTGCGATTCATGTCGCTCGCTGAATGCAAATGAGGGACCCCGGCATCAAATCGATGCCGGGGTCCCTCTTGACGTATTCAGTGGAAGGGTGCCCGACTCAGGCCTGATTGCGGATCACAATCGACTCTTCCACCCAACGTTCAAGGTTCTTCTTAATGTGATCGTACACAAGAGTGCTCGTACTGTATGGCGGGTCATATACCTTTACTACGGATGACAGCTTTCTTCCATCCTGAAGGTTGATTCCAGCAAACGGGTTACTTCCCTTCGGTGACTGCTGTTGCTGAAAATTCTTGAGGTTGTGGATATGGATTCCTACAAGCCCCTTACCGCTATCCCAAGATTTCCGGATCTCGTAGTTGATCCACTTGCGGCCAGCTGTGGCGCTCCCGATTAGCACCACCGTGGCCGAGCGACCAGATAGCTGCCCATCAATCCATCGCTGGATCGCAGCATCACCGCCAGCCTTCACTGTCTCCCATGCGTTGTCCGAAATAGTGTGGCTGCCCTCAACCACTGCCGAATTGCGGACTTGTGCAGTTCGCACGCAATCGGGCACATAATGGAAGCTGTAGAAGACTTTTCTAGCCATGACACTCCCGCATGAAGTCACTGATTCACTGCGTCCCCTTGAGATCGATCCCCGGGAACCAAGGGCACGGTACAACCCCACGCCGACAGTCCGAAGCATTTTGGATAAAATGCGTGGTCAGAGGCTTGTCCACGAGCCGGGTGCAACGAGACGGACATACTTTTGATCGGCTCGGGAATGGTTCCTCCGAAGGAGTTCCCCCGAGAGGTTGGGATCAAAATGGAGCAAGATATCGCCAATCGCGATTGTGAGTTTTGCAAAATCGCTGCCCGCCAAGCGAAAGCAGTGGTCGTTCACGAATCGCCGGACACTCTAGCCTTCTTTCCTCGAAGGCCCGCAGCAAAAGGCCATGTACTGGTAATCCCTAAGGCCCACGTCTCTGACCTGTGGCACATTCCATCAAATTATCTACAAACAGTCATGAAGTCAGTTTCACTGGTTGCACAAGGGCTCAGAATCGCACTCGCGCCGGATGGGATTAATCTCATCAACTCAACCGGGAAAGCAGCTTCGCAAACTGTTTTTCATTTTCACATGCACTTGGTGCCAAGATGGGAGAATGACGGGTTTGCGGATCTTTGGCTCTCTAGTCATAGCATACGAGAAGAGGAAGCTGATGCATTGGCCAGAAAAATCGAGAACGGAATCACAGAAAGGATAGGTATGATCGGGAAATCAACCTGCGCCCAGTGACAGCAAAGGGACCTAGTGGCTTAGCGTTCCCTACCGCGCCACACTGCCATGTCTGAGATTAGGTGAACTCCATCATGCACACGAATGGCAGGAAACGCTCCTTCGGATAGCGCGTCCGTTACGCGAACTGCGAATGCTTCGGTCATGAATCCATCGAGGACTTCGCGTGAGGCCCATTTGAATTCTGACACCTCTTCATTCAACTTCAATTTTCCCGCTACGATGTTGCATCGAAAAACTAGGGAAACCACACCTAGCCTAATGTTCTTATAAACACCCGTGAGTCTGATCGCTTCGATCTCTAGTCCTGTCTCTTCTTTCATTTCACGCGCGAGACCTTCGGGAATTGATTCATGCATCTCAAGTACGCCACCGGGGGCTTGCCACTGCCCATTATCTCGACGCTTTGTAATTAGGCAACGATCCGTGCCATCGACGATGACACCAGCCACGCTTACCGAGTGCCGTGCGGAACTGGAACTCATCACGGTCCTATGCTCCGAAGTGGGTGCAGTATGCAATGGTGGCGTCATCATGGGGCTTGCCACGGAACTTTCCAGGCTGAGTCATACGCTCAGCGTCTCGAACAGCGTTGACAGCTGCGGAAGGCCCGGCAGCCTCCAAGACGTCAAGGAGTTGGCTCCACTCCCATTCATACCGCTCAACAAGGCGCGACATGCCATCCGTCATTACCGCAACACGGCGCACATCCGCGGCAAGAACAGAACCGGTAATCGCATATTTCGCCGCTTCCGGCTTCGTACTCGCGACCCAGAAGCCGCCCGGCTGGTTCCGGACCTCTTGAAGGATCTCGCGCGTGTACCCCGGGAGATGCGCCGTCGCGTCATCGTTGATCGGACGGATGTCGCCGGACGTCGTCTCGATAACGATCGGGGAATCGCAGAGCACAAGATAGTCGACCAAGCCACCGCGGTTGCGGAGCAGAGCAACCGTAGTGGACGGGCTGTTCGGGTTGGTCAAGTCGCACGTGTCGGCGTGGAGGTCGCAGACTGCGGCGATGCCGTCGGCAAGGATCTCGGCGAGGGGTGCGCCGTCATCCGTGATGAGTCGAGCCGACAGTTGGGCGGCTAGGCGGCTCACCACCCACGGGACGTCGTGGACGCATCCCGTGTCCAGGCCGTTCGCGGTCGCGCCGTCCAGCACGATGACGAATCGTTCGCTGGCCACGACGGAGTCATCGTTGATGCCGCCTGGAGACGGTTCGCTGATGTGGCTGACCTGCAAGGTTCTTCCTGTCTACTCGGGTGCGGCGAATTCGTAGCAGAACACGTGGCTGTCGCCGGACACCACGGACTCCAGTACTTCGAGCGGTCCACTCGATCCGAAGGCGATCCGCCGTAGCTCGGCGACGGGCGTTCCGGGAGTAAGGCGCAGGCCCTGCACCTCAGCCGGGGTTGGCATCCGGATTCGGATCTCTTCCCGGAACCGCTCGAGAGCGAGCCCCTTTTCTTCCAGCCGGGCGTAACTGCCACCAGGCCCGGTGTCTGGGGTTCGGATCGCTGTGTCCTCGACGGTGTCTAGGCGGTAGTAGCTGTCTGCGAGCTGGGTTGGCGTGTCGGCTACCCAGTTGCGGCGCCGGCGAACGAAGACGGTTGCGCCGGTGTCCACGCCGAGCCACTCGGCGACCCACTCGGGTGCGGGGACGTCGGCAAGCTCAAGAACCTCTTGCCCCCATTTCAGGCCCTGCTGCTCTATCTCGGCCTCGAAGGCTGACTTGCCCTCAGCGCGCGTCTGTCGAGAGAACCGGTGAGACCCGAGACGGATCGTGGGCGGCTGTCGCTTCACGTAGACGCCCTTCCCCCTCTCGGCGACCACAAGGCCCTCTTCCTTGAGGAGCCGCACGGCTTGTCGAGCGGTAGCTGGCGCCGTTCCGAAGCGTCCTACCAGCATCTTTTCCGAGGGGAGCGCGTCACCAGGCGCCAGGCGTCCGCTAGTGATCTCTTCCCTGAGTTCGTCGGCAATCTGCCGTGACGGCGAGCGCGGATCGGTCGGATCAATGGCCATGCGAGCAATCCTAGGTGACTTCACTAGTGAGGTATTGCGGTCTTGCGCTCTGTGGCGCTACTGTCACATCACTGCCTCACTAGTGAGGTGGTGAACCAAGATTCGTGCACGTCAGACGTGTTCCGGGGCGGCTGCCGGTCCTTGCCGGGAGGCAGCCGCCCCGTGGGCCGTGACCTTCCTGAGAGGAGCACGACCGTGAGAACCATTGTGAACGGCCGACTGGCCGTGTCGAGTTTCGAGTTCACCGAGTTGGCGCTGGGCGTCGACGCGGAGCTGTTCACGGGTGTCGACGGGGAGTCCGCCGAGGAGCGGGCCGCTCGGGTCGACGCCGCGCACGACATCCTGACCGCGTTGCGGCGCGAGGACCCCGAGTTGGCCGCCTACGCCGCGCAGTTGCTCGGTGAGGCGCCCCGCGTTCTGGTCATGCCGCAGCGTGTGATTGCTCGGCGGTGGGCCGCGTGAGCGCCGATCCGGGTACGTTCGCCGCCGTCGGGTTCGCGTTGTACGCCGCGCACATGGTGGGTGACCACTGGGTGCAGCGCGAGAAGGAGGCGCTCGGCAAGGGCGCGGCCGGTTGGTCGGGTCGCTATCTCGCCGCGCAGCACGTCGTGTCGTTGACGGCGACCAAGCTGCTGTTCCTGGGCGCCGTGTGGCTGGTGTTCGGGCTGTCGCTGAACCCGTTCGCGGTGGTTGTCGGCCTGGTGGTGGACGCGTTGTCGCACTGGTGGGCGGACCGTCGGCACACGCTCGCCAAGCTGGCCCGTCGGGTCGGCAAGGGCGGTTGGTGGGATCACGACCCGCAGGCGCCGTACCTGCTCGATCAGTCCTGGCACATCGGGTGGCTGTTCGTCGCCGCCCTGATCGTCACGGGGGTGACGTCATGACCGACACCGTGTACTCGATGCGCGCCGGCCGACAGCTCGACAAGGCCAAGGTCGCCGAAGCGCAGGCCGCCGCGCAGGCCAAGCTGGCCGCATCGGCGCTCGCGCAGGCCGAAGCCGCCGCGCGGATCGCCACTGTTCGGCGCGAGGCCGAGCGCACCGCACGGGAGGGTGCCGAGCAGGACAAGGCGGCTGCCCGCGCCGCCCGGAACCTTCGGTGGCGCAAACGCCTGGACGCGGTTCTCGTTCGCCGTGACTTTGTGATGGTCACGGCGATGATGGCCGCTTCGGTGGGCACCGCGTGGCCCGCTCAGATGTCGTTCTATCTCGCGCTCGGCATGAATCCCGCGCTCGCGGTGCTGGTCACGTCGATGTCCGAAGGCGCGGCCTGGGCCGGTGCCGCGATGGCGTCCAAGGCGATCGAGTCGGGGCGGCCCGCCGGCCTGTACCGGGTGATCACGTGGGGTTCGGCACTTGCCGCCGCGGCGTTGAACGTGGCGCACACGTACCACCGGAGCATCCCGCTGGCGATCGTGCTGGGGATCGCGTCGATGCTCGGCGTGCTGCTGTGGGAGTCGTACGCGCACAGTCAGGCCGAGCACGCCGGCGGGAAGACCGGCGCGCAACTGCGCGCCGACCTCTACCGCAAGGCGCGGTTCCGCCGGGTGAGTCGACGCATGCGAGACCTGCTCGCGTCCGTGCCCGGTCTGACGGAGGACGCGGCGTGGATCATCGCGTGGCGGGCGATCCACGGTGCCGACCCTGGGGTGACCCGTCGGACGCTCAAGCGTCACCAAAAGGCCGCCAAGCGGGTGCGTGAACTGCTCGCCAAGGCGCCCGAGTCGACGGCCGAGCCGGTCGCGCTTTCGGTGGTCCAGACGCCGACCGCGACGCTCGCGGACGTCGCTCCGGGCGGGTCGGTGCTCGTCTCGGACGAAGCCGTTCGGGACGCGCTCATCCTGGCGTTCGACTCGGCCCGGCCGGTCGCCGAACTGCTCGGCAGGGTCCACTCGACCGCCCCGACCGACGGGGAGCAGTCGACCCCTGATCAGCACATTTCTATACAAAAGGGTTCACCTGAGTCGGGGGTGAGTCGGTCGACCGGTGCGCGTCCGCGCAGGGCGACCGGCAAGGTCCCGGCCGCTGCGAAGTCGACCGAACGCGCCCGCACAACCGATGAACTTCTCTCCCTCGCTCGGGAGTTGACCGCCGATTGGCCGGCCGACCGACTGACGGGTGAGGCGGTCCGCAAGGCGGTGCGCACCTCCGCTTCGAAGGGCCGGACGCTCCGGGACGCGCTGCTCGCCGAGCGCACGGCCGCCGGTCTGCACCTGGTGGTCGACCCCGACGCCGCGGCCCAGGGCTGATGGCCCGGTTCCGGGCAAGGTTCTGGGACCCGACCGGCGCCCGCCACGGCATCCCCACCTACCCGTGGCGGGCCGCGCCCGAAGGGCTCATGACCCGCCGTCAACTCCGCGCCGAAGGGCTCCGGCCCGGCGGTCAGGAACCGGCCGCGCAACTCATGTGGCAGAGCCGATCGCGCGGAGTGCGAGTCGCGTACCTGTACCGCGTCGACCGAGCCCGCCCGGTCCGGCCGATGACCGACGGACGGCACCGGGCGCTCGCCGCGGCGATGCGGGCCCGCCGTACCTGCCCGACCTGCCGCGCCGACGCCGGCTACGTCATCTCGACCTCGCTCGGATGCTGCGTGACCTGCGCCCACCCCGAGGAACAGCGCGCCGCCTGACCCATCGGACAACTCCAGGGAGTGCCCCATGAGCACCACGACCCTGAACGCCACCGGCCCGGACTTCGAGGGCGTCCACCAGGGCGACACCCTCACCGCCGAGCTTCCGCCCCGATGCCACGAGACAACCATGCGCGACCTGTCCGAGGACGAGGACGCCGAGCTGCGCGCCGACATGGACGCCGGCCTCATCGGTCGGTGGCAGTGCTGGCACTGCGACTGCGAGATCTACACCAACGCCCGGGGCGTGGTCACCGAGCCCCCGTACGACGCCTGCGGCGATCACTGCTTCTGCCACTGACTGTCTCGAAGACCGCGGGCCCCGGCCACGCCTGGCAGCAACCGCCGGGGCCCGCCCTCCCCAAAGAGGAGAGATCCAGCATGACGCACGAGACCATCAACACATCCGAACCCGAGGGCGCCACCGCCGATCCGGTCGGCGGCGAGGTGATCCCGCTGCGCAAGCGCGACCGGGACGCGTTCGGCGAGTGGGTGGCGGAACTGCCGGACCCCGACGCGGAGGCCGCCGAGCTGGGCGACGTGGCCGAGGGTCAGGTGGTCGACCTGCCGGAGCAGGTCTACCCGCTGTCGCTCGCCGAGATGATGAAGGCCAAGGACGAGGCGCGGCGGCCGGTGCTGCCGAAGTGGCTCACGATCGACGCCGAACGTCGGGCGTTCGCCCGGTGGTTGGTGCACCACTACCGGGAGACGGGCGCGTATCACCTGGTGCGGGTGCCGGTGTACTCGGCCAAGCTCACCGCATACGCGCCGCGGGGTGCGTGGCGGTGGTCGACGGCGACGTGCCGGTGGGTCTTCGACGCCGAGGGCGCGCCGATCCGTGCCGCCGCCGTTCAGGCCGCAGACGCGGCCGAATATCTGCGGTTGTCGAAGCAGCGCAATGGACGGGTGAAGTTGCGGGCCACCATCGCCCTGCTCGTGAGTGTGCTGGGCCTGGTGTTGGCGCTTGCGGTGTGGGTGCTGGCTCCCGCGTGGGTGGAGGTTCTCGGCGTGGCGGCGACGGTTGCGGTTCTGGGGTGGGCGGGTACGCCGGCGGATCGTCCGGTGATCGAGGGTGCGCGGGTGAAGTTCCGGGCGCGCAAGCTCACCTCGGACATCGTGGTTCGGGCGTTCGTATCCGCCGGGCTGACGACGAAGGATCGGGGGATCGCGTTCCCGAAGCCGATCGTGCAGGAGGGCGACGGGTGGCGGGTGGTGGTCGACCTGCCCTACGGCAAGACGTTCGCCGACGCTCTCAACGCACAGGACCGTCTCGCGTCCGGCATCGACGTGGCACCCACTCAGGTCTTCCTCGACAAGGACGTCACCAGCGCCCGGCGGGTGTCGATGTGGGTCGCCGGGACGGACCCGCTCGCCGTCTCCCCGGGGCGTACGCCGCTGTTGCTCACGGATCGGGTGGACTTCTGGAAGCCGATTCCGTGGGGCCGCGACGAGCGCGGCAACGAGGTGATGGTGACCATGCTGTGGCTGTCGCTGCTGGTCGGTGCGGTGCCCCGGCAGGGCAAGACGTTCTCGGCGCGCACGATCGCGCTCGCCGCGGCGCTGGACCCGTTCGTGCGGATCGTGCTCTTCGACGGGAAGGCGTCGCCGGACTGGCGCGGGTTCAGGAAGATCGCGCACCGGATCGGGTTCGGCATCGTCCCGCGTGACGGGGTGGACCCGGTGGAGCACTTCGTGGATTCGCTCACCGAGTTGAAGGCGGACGTGGAGGACCGCTACCACCGGCTGTCCGAGATGCCGCTGAACGTGTGCCCGGAAGGCAAGCTCACCCCGGAGATCTCCCGGAACAAGCGCCTGAACATGCCGCTCACGGTCGTGATCGTGGACGAAGTCCAGGAATATCTCCAGCACCCCACGCACGGGAAGCTGATCCTCGAACTGCTCGTCTACCTGGCGCGGGTGGCCCCGGCGGTGGGTGTGTCGGTACTGGTGGCCACGCAGAAGCCGGACGACAAGGCGTGCCCGTCGGTACTGCGCGACCAGCACCAGGCCCGCTTCAGTCTCAAGGTCGGCTCGTGGCAGGTCTCGGACGTCGTGCTGGGCGCGGGTGCGTACAGCGAAGGGCTCGACGCATCGCGGCTGTTGCGCTCCCACAAGGGCGTGGGTGTGCTGCGCGGGATGACGGACGAGGCCGGGATCGTGCGCACCTACCTCGCCGACGGCTCCGACGCCGAGGTCATCCTCACCCGCGCGCTCGCCCTGCGCACCGACGAGGGGACCTTGTCCGGCGACGCGATCGGCGAGGCCGCGGCCGGCGCCGAGTCGGGCTCGATCCTGGACGACGTCGCCGCCGTGCTCGGCCGCGGCGAGGACAAGGTGTGGTCCGAGACCATCGTGGACCGCCTCGCCGAACTGAGCCCGGAGACGTACGGGCCGTGGGCCGCGTTGGAGCCCAAGCCCAAAGCCGAACAGCTCACCAACGCGCTCAAGCCGTACGGCATCACCACGGAACAGATCAGCCGGCGAGTGGACGGCAAGACCGTCAACCGGCGCGGCATCCTCCGGGAGCACATCGCCGCCGCAATCACGGAGCGCAACCGAAACCGCGTCGCCGACTAGGTTCCGCCGGTCGCTTGCGCAAGCACGAATCCTCGCTTGCGCAAGCGACCCTGCTAGCGACCCAAACAGCACCTGATCAGGACGCTATCGACTAGCGGCCTTCCCCTCGCACACCCCGAAACAGGCTCCAGGAGGCTCCTCATGGCACTCGCCGCACTTGCCACCCTCGCCACCCTGCTTGCGACCGTGGGTTACAGCCTGCTGTGCCTCGTCTCGCCGTTCGGCCCCTGCCGACGCTGCGAGGGCACCGGCAACCACACCTCTTGGCGGGACAAGCGCCGCGCCGCGAACGGCACACCGAGCAAGCCCAAGCGCCGCAGCATCCGCAAGCCGTGCCGCCACTGCAAGGGCACCGGCGCCCGGCTGCGCATCGGCCGCCGCATCCACAACCACGCCCGGCGCCTGCACGCCGACGGCATCCGCTGACCCACGCTCCTCCGACCACCAGTCAGGAGACCAGCCATGACCGCTCTCGCCGCCGGTGGCTCCACCGTCGTCATCGGCCTGCCCGTGATCCTGCTCGCCGCCGCGTTCCTCCTGCTCGCCGGGAACAAGGCGCCCAAGCTCGCCGGATTCTGCCTGTTCGTCGCCGGAGTCAACCTCTCCGCCACGGCGTTCGCCGCCTCGCTCAACGACTCCACCGGCACCCTCGTCGCCGGCCTGGTCGACGCGCTCACGTCCGCCATCGCCTGACCGAACGGAGCACCCGCCCGTGCGCATCCGCCGCTGGTTCATCTACCGCGCCCACCGCGAAATCCGCATCGAACGCGGGGCCGACCCCAACTGCCGCTACTGCGAAGGCGTCGGCGGCTGGTTCGGCGCCCATGACGTCTACCCGGAACCCGACCTCGAAGTCTGCCCGTGCAACGACGGGCCGCGCGTCCGCATCCCGCTGTGGCGCCGCTCGCCGGCCTCGTACAGCACCGAACCGCCGTTCTAGCCCCGCCCCGGGGCGACCGTCTTCCGGCAAGTCGCCGGCCGCCCCGGGCTCCCGAACCACAACAGGAAACAGGAGACATCCAGCATGACAGAGCCCATCCGAGAACTGTCCGTCCCGAACGGACCGCTCGACACCGGACCGCTCGGCATCCCCCGCCAGAGCACCGCCGAGAATCGCGCCCTGCTGTACCGCGTTTTGTCCGACGCCGGTGTGGAACTCGGCACGTACGACCGGCGCATCGTGGACTGGCTCGGCGACTGGGACAGCCCCACCACCTTGACCGTCGCCTCGCTCATCGCCCGCGCCTCGGACCCCGACGGTCGGTCCGACATGTACCGCTCGCTCGCGGACGCCATCACCTCGACCATGGCCTACCCGGACGACTGGGACGGCTACGCGCCCGAACACGTCCGCCTCGCGGAGTACGTCGCCACCCTCGCCGAGTACTTCGGGCGCACCGAGTGAACGCCGCGACCGGCCCGCGTATCGGGTCACTGTGCACGGGATACGGCGGCCTGGACGACGCCGTACACGCCGTGCTCGGCGGCGAGACCGCGTGGCACGCCGACAACGACCCCGGGGCGAGCGCGATCCTGGCGCACCACTGGCCGCGCACGCCCAACCTCGGCGACATCACCGCGCTCGACTTCCGCACCGTGGCGCCGGTTGACGTGCTCACCGCGGGGTGGCCGTGTCAGCCCTCCAGCATGGCCGGCAAGCGCGCCGGAACGGCCGATGAGAGGTGGATCTTCGATGCGATCCTCAACGCTGCTCGCGACCTGGACCCACGACCCCGGCTGCTCGTGCTCGAAAACGTCCCCGGGCTGCTCAC
>NZ_JBIWJT010000027.1:0-134098 GCF_044765325.1 Embleya sp. NPDC127516
CAAGACCCTCGACCCCACCTGCGCCCTGTTCAACAAGACCAAGGCCGCGTGGGACGCCGTCAGCCTGCCGGCGCAGCCGAACGACCCCACCTGCACCTCGGGTCCGAGCGACCCCGACTTCTCGATGACGCTCAACCCGACGTCGGGCAACGCGCCGCCCGGTGGCGACGTCACGACCACGGTCGGCACCACGACCACCGGCGGCACCGCGCAAACCCTCACCCTGACCACCTCGAACCTGCCCAGTGGGGTGACCTCGGAGTTCACGCCGGGCACCATCCAGTCGGGGGCCAACTCGTCGCTGAAGTTCTCGGTGAGTTCGTCGGCGACTCCGGGCACGTACCCGGTGACGGTGACCGCCACCGGCACCACCACCCATACCGCGCAATACACGCTGACCGTCGGCAACGGCCCCGGTGGCTGCACCGCACCCGCGTGGAACGCGAACACGGTCTACACCAACGGCAACGTGGTCTCGTACAACGGCCACACCTACCGCGCCAAGTGGTGGACCCAGGGCGAAGTCCCGGGAACCACCGGCCAATGGGGAGTGTGGGTCGACCTCGGCGCCTGCTGAGCAAAGCCGCACGCGACCGGTCCGCGCGACTTCGGCCCTGATCGGTCCGTCTTCGAACAATGCTGCCCGGTAGGCCGGTTGCCCGGCCTACCGGGCAGCAGCACGTCCGGAACATCGCCATGATCCCGACTGCCGCGGCCTCCGTCTCGGGCAGGGCCGTGACCTGGCCTTGAGCCGCGGACTCCACTACTGTCTCGTTGCCGGTCCCGGACGGCCTCGAAGCAACGATCCCGCTGCGGAGAGTGCTCCTGCGCTTCGTCGACCTGCCCTTGAGGAAGCCAGAGGAAGCCAG
Source organism: Embleya sp. NPDC127516 (assembly GCF_044765325.1). Taxonomy (NCBI): domain Bacteria; kingdom Bacillati; phylum Actinomycetota; class Actinomycetes; order Kitasatosporales; family Streptomycetaceae; genus Embleya; species Embleya sp. NPDC127516. The sequence continues at coordinate 870 of NZ_JBIWJT010000027.1, forward strand.
TCGACACCGATGGAGCCGTTCATGTCGCACGACCACAAGACCCTCGCCGTGACCGACGAGGGCGGCGTGCTGCGGGTTCGTCTCGACCGCCCCGACAAGGGCAACCCGCTCGACGAGACCATGTTGTCCGAGCTCGGCACCCTTCTTGCCGGACTCCGCGAACGCCCCGACGTTCGTGTCCTGGTGCTCTCGGGTGCGGGTGACGACTTCTGCCTGGGTGGAGGTCGGGCCGAGATGGCCGAATTGTTGGCGGCCGACCCCACGGGCCTCGCGCTTCGCCGCCTGGGCGACCGGGCCCGGGCCGTGTGCGAGGCGCTGGCCGCGGCCGAAGTCGTCACGATAGCCCGGGTACACGGCAGAACGATCGGAGCCGGGGTGGCCCTCGCACTGCACTGCGACCTGCGTGTGGGCACCGAGGACAGTCGCTTCCGGCTTCCCGAACTCGCGCTCGGGCTCCCCACCACCTGGGGCGGCGCGCTCGCCCGGCTGATCAGCGAACTGGGCATGTCGCGGGTACGGGAACTGGTACTGACCGCCGACGCCCTCGACGCGCAAACCGCCCACCGAATCGGCCTGTTGCATCGCGTGGTGCCCTCGACCGACATCGACCGGGTGGTCGACGGCTGGATCAGGCCGACACTGCGCAGGTCGGCCTCGGCGCTGCGCACGAGCAAGGCGCTCCTGCACGCGTACTCCGCCCCGTCCCGGCTTGCGGACGTCGGGCTTCTGGACAGCCACCTCCTCGCCGTCGCGGTCGGCGAGACCACCGGCGGCTGACCGGCACACCCATGCCCGGCCGTCATCCGCGGCCGGTGGATTCGGATGCCTCGGTGGCCACTTGGCGTGAATCCGACGCATCCCGGCGTCGGTCGTCGTCGCGACGGGCGCGTCATCGACACGGGATCCACCCGTCCGCCGCGTGCCACGCCGGGCTGGTTCGAGCGCACCGTGCGTGCCGCGCCCGCCGCGGGAGCCGCGTCCCGCGTTCCACCCCTGCCCCGCGACGTGGGCACGGCGTCGGCCCGGCATATCGGCCACCGGCGTCCATGCATATGACGCATTCCAGCCATCCGGTTCGCGCATTCCGGATCGCAATCCTCACCGACCTCTCCAATCGGCCGATTTCCCACTCGAAATGCGTCGCCGACCACCGTTCGTACCGTCGATCGGGATAAAGCAGCATGTCTCGATACTTCGGGACATAATCGCGTACTTCGTCAAGTCCGTCGCAGAACGGAATGGCTGGAAAGCGCCGCGTGACGAGGATTCGATCTGGGCAACTCAACGCCATTAGAATCACAAGGCCCTACAACCGAGAGAGCAATGCCAAAAGTGACGCTTGGTGTCAATGAGACATATTCGGCGCGTACGGAGAGGTCGGGTCGAACCATGGCCGACCGCTCGTGTTGTCGATGCACCCGCCGAACCGAGCCGGCCACCCGGGCTTGCCTTATCGCGTGACGAGGATCTTGTAAATGGATTTCATGCACGACCCCGCACTCTGGTACGGGGTGATCGGCACGGGCGCCGCCGGGATATACGCGGCGCGAAGCCGAAGAACTGTCAAGGGTTTGCGTGAAAGAAACCGCACACTCGCCGAGAATGTGAATATGCGCGACGACGAGATTCTCAACGTGGCGCGAACTCTGCTGCCCGCCCTGGTGGAATCGGGCGAACGGCTCAAGGGCTCCGTCCTGCTGCACGAGGAGCTACGCGACACCCCCTACGCGCAGGGCATCGAGACGGTCGTGGAGATGTTCACCACCGCGGTCGAGGACGCCCGGAACCGCGCCGATCATTCGGCCAAGACCGCTCTCAAGGCCGCGATGCGGACCCTGCAGGGTCTGGCCAGTGAGCAGCAGCTCGCGATCTCCGAGATGCAGAAGAACTACGCCGATTCCCAACTCCTCCAGGACCTGCTGGGAATCGACCACATGAACTCGCAGTTCGGCCGGCGGGCCCAGGTGATCGCCGCGCTGTGCGGCGGTTGGACCGGAAGGCAACGCAACGCCACACCGCTCTACGACGTCATGCGCGGCGCCAAAGGTCGGATCCGGGACTATCTGCGGGTCGAGATCCGGATGCAGTCCAACGTGGCGGTCATCGGCCGAGCGGTGGAGCCGGTGGCTCTCGCCGTGGCCGAACTCCTGGACAACGCCGCCAGTTACTCGCCCCCGCACACGACCGTCGAGATCAACTTCCAGACCGTGCCCAACGGCGTCTGCATCATGGTCGACGATGCGGGTGTGGGCATGCACGAGGAGGTCCGGCAAAGCGCCGCGCGCTTCCTGACCGCGGACGAGCCGGTCGGCATCACCCGGCTGGGGCATCCCCCGCAGTTCGGCTTCCCCGTGATCGGCATGCTCGCGGCCCAGTACGGGTTCACCGTCTCGGTGGACACCCGCTCCCCCTACGGCGGTACCCGCGCGGTGGTCATGCTGCCTCCCGAACTGCTCACCACCGCTGTGGACACGGGGCCGTCGCCCGAGCAGCCGATTCGACGCGAGCGCAGGGTCGCGGCCCAGCCCCGGGAAGTCGTGCCGGCCGCCCCGCGAGCCGCGCAGCCGGCCCCGGCGTCCGCACCCTCGGAGGACGACCTGCCGCAGCGCCGGCGCAGAGCGCCGCTCCCGGCCGCGCGGTCCGAGCAGGCCGACCCGCCGGACGCCCCCGCCCGATCGGACGCGGAAGTCGCGGGACTCATGGGTGCCTTCCAACGAGGCACCCGTTCCGGCCGCGTCCCCGACACAGACACCAAAGGGCACGAATCTCGATGAACAACGACCTGGCCTGGATGCTCAACGACGCTCTCAAGCTTCCAGAGGCCCGACACGCGATTCTCCTGTCCGCCGACGGGATATTGCGGGCGCATTCCGACGGAATCTCCCGCGATGAGGCGGATCGACAGGCTGCGGCGCTTTCCGGCCTCCAGTCGATCAGTCGCAGCACCGCGGAGTTCACCGGCAACGCGGAAACACCGTGGCGGCAAACCCTGGTCGAGTTCGGTGACGGATTCATCTTTCTCGTGGCGGCCGGCCCCGGAGCCTATCTGGCGGTGTCCGCCACCGAACACGTTGATATGGAGATCATCACGTTTCGCATGCAACAGCTGGTCCGTCAGCTAGGAAAGGAACTGACCAGCCCGCCCCGACAGGACGTGGATCACGCCGTATGATGACGCCCGACAAGCCGGAGCCCGGCACTCCCGAATTAGTCCGTGCCTACGTCATCACCCAGGGCCGCGGGCATCCCACCCGTGATGGCCTCGACCTGGTCAGTCTGGTGATCGCGCTTCCCGGCGACATGTCCCCGCACATCCTGGATCCCGAGAAGAAGCGCCTGGTCGCCCTGTGCCGGGGCGGCATCCTCTCCGTGGCCGAGGTGGCCGGGCATCTCGAACTGCCCATCGGCGTCGTCAAGGTGCTGCTGTCCGACCTCATCGACAGCGGCATCGTCGCCACTCGGCAACCCATACCCCCGGCCGAGTTGCCGCGGCGTGAACTCCTCCAGGAGGTGCTCGATGGACTCGCTCGTCTCTGACGACCGCCCCGGTGCCGGCCCCCCCGTCACCGTGGCAGACGTCTACCTCTCGGACAGCGTGCGCGTCGCGGCCAAGATCCTGATCGTCGGGCACTTCGCGGTGGGCAAGACCACCTTCGTCGGCACGATGTCCGAGATCCGCCCGCTGAGCACCGAAGAAACCATGACCCAGGCGAGCGTCGACGTGGACGACCTCACCGGCGCCGGCCGCAAGACCACCACCACCGTGGCATTGGACTTCGGCCGGCTCACCCTCAGCGAGCGCGTGGTCCTGTACCTGTTCGGCACCCCCGGGCAGCAGCGATTCGCGCAGGTGTGGAAGGACATGACCATCGGCGCCCTCGGCGCCCTGGTACTGATCGACCCGCAGCGCTTCGATCAGTCCTTCGACGTGATCGGACTGCTCGAGGAACACGACATCCCGTACGCGGTCGCGATCAACCGCTTCGACGGATCCCCCACCTACCCCATGGACCGGCTCCGCGACGCCCTCGACCTCCTTCCCGAGACGCCGCTGATCACGTGCGACGCCCGTGATCGCGATTCGTCGAAGGAGGCCTTGATGACCCTTGTCCGCTACCTCCAGGCCCGTGCGCAAAAGGAACCCGCGTGAACTCTCGTCCCGATGATCCGTCCGCGCCACCCCCCGGCTGCCCCGCGCACGCCGGCAACGGCGCGACTTCGCTGCACGGCAAGGCGTTCTCCATGGACGCCCATGCCGTGTACGCCGAACTGCGCCGCCAGGGACCTGCCGCACCCGTGGAGTTGGCGCCCGGCGTCGACGCCATGCTCGTGACCTCGCACGCCGCCGCGCTGCACGTACTGCACTCGCCGGAAGTCTTCGCCAAGGACCCTCGTCGCTGGCGGGCACTGGCGGACGGTACGGTGCCGGCCGACAGTCCGGTCGTGCCGATGATGATGTACCGACCGAACTGCCTGTTCACCGACGGTTCCGAGCACCTGAGGCTGCGTCAGGCGGTGACCGACAGTCTGAATCGGATCGATCCGTACGAGCTGCGTCGATTCGTCGAGAGCAGTTCGGACTACCTCATCGACCAGTGGGGCGACAGCGGCTCGGTGGACCTGCTGCACGGCTACGCCAAGACCCTGCCGCTCCTGGTCTTCAGCCGACTCTTCGGCAGCCCGGCCGAGTTGGGCGACCGGCTGGTCGCGGGCATCTCGGGAATCTTCGAGGGCGTCGACGCGGAGAACGCCAACGCGGTGCTCACCGGCGCCCTGGTGGAACTCGTCGCGCTCAAGCGCGCCCATCCCGGACCCGACGTCACGTCGTGGCTGATGGCGCATCCCAACCGGCTCAACGACGAGGAGATGATCCATCAACTCGTCATGCTGATGAGTGCGGGCACCGAACCGCAACGGAACCTTATCGCCAACGGGCTGCGGCTGATCCTGTCCGACGAACGCTTCTCGGCCAGCCTGTTCGGAGCCGGGGGTTCCGTCGAGGACGCGCTCGAAGAGGTGTTGTGGACCGACCCGCCGATGGCGAACTACGCCGTGCACTACCCCGTGCGCGACGTCGACCTGTCCGGCGTCGTGGTGCGCCAGGGAACGCCGGTGGTGATCAGTTTCGCCGCCGCCAATACCGACCCCACGCTCTTCGCGCACGGACAGCGCCCGAACAACCGCTCGCACCTCGCCTGGAGCGCCGGGCCGCACGCCTGCCCGGCCAAGGACTCCGCGTGGCTGATCGCCACCGCCGCGATCGAGAAGCTCCTCAACCGCCTCCCCGATCTCGAATTGGCGATCCCTGTTCAGGAGTTGGACTGGCGGCCGGGCCCCTTCCACCGCGCCCTGAACGCGCTGCCGGCGCGCTACACCCCCGTCCTCACCCACCGCGCGGCGAGTACACCACCCCCCGTACCGACCGCCGCCCCGCGCGTCGCCGCCGGCCGAGCCGACCGTGGTGAGGACGTTCGCAAGCCGGGTGTGTGGAGTTCCTTCCTGAACTGGTGGCGCAACCAATAACCCGCCGCACCGCCGATTTTTACCCCCACCCCCCCGGCCCTTTGGCCAAGTCCCGGGGGTGCCCCCCCCGCCCACACCACCCAAATACCACAAACCGCGGCGCCCGCCCGGACAGCGGGGCGCCCGACCGATCACGCCTGTGCCGAGCGTCTAGTTGACATCCTGTTGAGTTCCACCAAGGAGACGTCATGCAGTCCTCAGTATCCGCCACCGTGATTGACCGCCGGACCGTCGTCGGCCTGTTGTCCCGCCTGCGCTCGGTCGGCGGACAGGCGGACCCCCTGCCCATCTACGCGGAACTCAGAGCGATGGGCGAAGTCGTGCCCGCGCCCTGGGGCGGATATCTGCTGACGTCCTATCAGACCTGCGATCAGGTGCTGCGCAGTCCGGCCTGGCTCGCCTTGGACGGCGCGTGGCGCGCCGCTCAGACCGACGGTTCCCGCTGGACGACGCCCGCGTCCCGGGAGCTCGCCCATACCCTGGTGGCACTCAATCCGCCGCAACACACCCGGCGGCGCCGATCCATCAGCAACATCTTCGACCGCAGCACCCTCGACGCGATGCGGCCCGCCGTCGAGCGGATCACGGACGGATTGATCGACCTCCTCGTGGAACGCATGGCGGCGGGCGAAGCCGACTTCGTCGACACCGTCGGCGAGCAACTCCCGGTGGCGACGGTCGGGCACTGGCTGGGCGTGCCGGCCGAGGACTTCGATCTCCTACGCGCTCTGACGCACGCCCAAGCGTACTCGCAGGAGTTGCTGCCCACCAAACGCCAACTCCGCGAGGCGGACGCCGCCGCGATCGGACTGCGCGACTACTTCACCGCGTTGGTCGCGGAACGACGCGCGAAGCCCGGAGACGACGTGATCTCGACCTGGCTGCGTACCTGGGACTCCATCGAGCCGGACCGGGAAGTCGCCGACGAGGAGGTCTACTTCCTGGTCATGTTCATCGTCATCGCCTCGCTGGAAACGACGTCGACCCTGTTGTCCACCATGATGTGGATCCTGCACCGACATTCCGCCCAGCGGTCCTGGCTGAGCGGACGACCGGACGCGGTACCGGACGCGATCGAGGAGGTCTTCCGCTACGACCCGCCGATCCACGTGACCACCCGCCTGGCCGGCGAGGACACCGAACTCGCGGGAGTGTCCATCGCCCGCGGGGAAGTGGTGCACACCATGCTCGGCGCGGCGAACCACGACCCGGCGGCCACACCCGACGCGGACGACTTCGACGTCACGCGCCGGGGCCGACACATCTCTTTCGGCGGCGGAATCCACTACTGCATCGGCGCCGGTCTGGCCCGTCTGGAGGCCACCGTCCTCCTGGAGAAGACCCTGCGACGCCTGCCCACCCTTCGCGTCGTCACCGAGCCGAACTGGGAACCCCGCCTGGCCTTCCGCCGCATCACCACCCTGCGGGTGAGCGAACGCTGAACCCCCGCCGTCCACTTCCGGCTCCGCCGGGCCCCCGCCACCGCCTTGTGTGGGTCGCGGGTGCCCGGCGGGCGGCGGGCGCGGCCTCAGATCCTTGTCGTCTGCGCGCAGCCATGCGATGTAGTCGCCGGCAGCTCGGTCGGTGTCGTACTCGGCCTGGTAGTCGGTGTCTTCCCAAAGACGTCCGATGTCGAGGTCCATGCGCTGTCCCCCGCCTCCGGTCGGGAGGTCGATCCGAGCGTCGGGAACCACCTTCCCGATCGCACCGACGAGCACGGCGTTGGTGATGAACCGACCCTAACCAGCGTTGTAGGTAAGGCGGTTCAGTTTGTCCGAGAGTTGGAGAAGGGCGGCGGCGCACCCGGTGTCCTTCACGTAGTCGAGGTCGAGCCCGTGCGGCGCCGACGATCGTGTCGGAACGTCCGCCGGGAACAGGGCCTTCACTTGCTGCGCAACATCCCCAGTGGGTCGGCGGCGTCCTCCAGTGCGGCGACCGCGGTCTTCCAGCCGGTGTCCTCGGGGCGGAGCGCGCTGCGGAGGAAGGCCGTGGTGAACTGCTGGATCAGGGCGACGCGCGCGGGGCTCTCGTCCGTCGTCTCGGCGACCTCGTACCCGGGGATGCCGCCGAGCGAGTGCTCCGCCCCGAACAGGGTGAGCAGGCTCTTGTCTCCCGGGCTGTGGGTGTAGGGGTCGGTGAACCAGTCCGGTCCGCGGGTGGACAGGTGGGACTGGTCGTGGTCCCCGGCGACGATGAGGGCCGGGGTGGTCATCGCGTCGAAGGACGGCCTCAGGAACGGGAGGTGCTCGACGGCGAAGGGAGTCAGGTCGTCGCCCAGGCCGGTCAGAGCCAACAGCACGCCCGCCTTGACGCGGGGGTCGGACATGTCCTCGCCGGGAACGCCGTCGGCGTCGAGGACACGCGCCCCGAGCAGCGCGCTCGCCGACTGGGCGCCCCAGGAGTGGCCGGCGACCGCGATGCGATCACGGTCGACGCGGCCGGCGAGGCCCGGCACGGAAGCTTCGAGGACGTCGAGCCCGTCCAGCACGCGTGTGAGGTCCTCGATCCGAATGCGCCAGATCCGGGGCGTACGCGGGTCCTCGTGCGGGATGGCGAGCGTGCGGGAGTCGAGGTGGGTGGGCTGGACGACCACGAAGCCGTTGGCGGCCCAGTGATCGGCGAGCGGCGCGTAGCCGTTCATCGACCAGCCGAAGCCGTGCGAGAAGACGATGACGGGCAGGTCGCCGCCGGTCGCGGGGGCGGACACGCGCACCTGGAGGTCCTCACCGCGCCCCGGGGCGGGCAGGACGATCGGCTTCGCGGATACCACCGTGGTGCTCGGGATGTTTGTAGCTGCTGTGAAGTCTGTGGTGTTCGAGTCGGACATGGCACTGCCTTCCGTTCGGCTTCTTCGCACTCTTGGTTCGGTGGGGCCAACCGCCGCTCGCCTCGCAGGCGGCGGGACGGGTGGGATTGGAGGCGAGGGCCGTCCCCGACACGCGGGCACGCCGACACCGCCTGTCGAGGTCGTGTGCCCTTCCCCGGACGGAGCGTGAGCCCGTCGGACGGCATGGGCCGCGGTCTCTCGATCTGCCATCATGGGCGAAACGGAACCTCGCTCCGCCAACGATACGGAACATGGTTCCGCTTTGCAATGGCACGAAAGGACGCACGGCGATGAACGACGGCAACCGGCAGGGAAGCGCGGCCGAATCCAAGCGCAAGGACGTCCGGCGCAACCAGAAGACCCTGCTGGACGCCGCCGCCGCGGTCTTCGTCGCCTCGGGCGTGGAGGCCCCGGTACGCGACATCGCGACCAAGGCCGGCGTCGGCGTGGGTACGGTCTACCGCCACTTCCCCACGCGGGCGGACCTCGTCATCGCCGTCTACCGCCACCAGGTCGACGCCTGCGCCGAGGCCGGCCCCGCCCTCCTGGCCGCCGGCCCGACGCCCCACGTCGCCCTCGAACGGTGGGTCGACCTCTTCGTCGACTTCCTGGTCACCAAACACGGCCTGGCCGCCGCGATGCAGGCCGACAACGCCGGCTTCGAGGCCCTGCACGCCTACTTCCTCGACCGCCTCCTACCGGTGTGCGCCCTACTCCTCGACGCCGCCGTCGCAGCGGCCGAGGTCCGCTCCGACCTCACCGCGTACCAACTCATGCGCGGCATCGGAAACCTGTGCATCGGCGCCGAGACGGACCCCCGCTACGACGCACGCGCCCTGGTCGCACTCCTCGTCGCGGGCCTGCGCCAACCTCGCTGACCCGACACCCGGCAAGCCACGCCCACGCAGGCGGCCCCACCGACCGTGCGCGGTGAGCAGCGCGGTCCGCCGACGCGCCCAGGCGGCGAAGACGACGGCCGCGGCGTCGGAGTGCGAGACCGCGCCCAAGGCACGTCGACCTCGTTTGCTCCGATCGCGGATCCTTGACGAACGAAAATGTGAGTGATTAGCTACTCACATCTCGACTGACAGTAGGAGTACATCAAGACAACGTCGGCATATCGGTTGAATTTGCGCGAACTTGCCCGACATTCCTGTGATCCAAACTTTGAGTGATCAATCACTCATGAACTCTTCTCATCGAGGAGATCTCGCCATGAGCACCGGAGCCACCCCCCCTCGCCGCCGGCACACCCAACGCCGCCCTCCCCCCGATCGAGGCCGTCGACGCCGACGCCCCCGTCATCGTGCGGCTCTCCATCACGGTGAACGCCCCGCTCGCCGACGTCTGGGCCCTGCACAGCAACATCGACGCCTGGGCCGACTGGAACCCGGACATCGACCGCGCCGAACTCGACGCCCCACTCGCCCCCGGCGCGCGGTTCCGGTGGCTCACTCACGGCCTCGACATCACCTCGACCGTGTACCAGGTCGTCCCCGGAAAGCGCATCGTCTGGGGTGGCCCGGTGCAGGGCATCGAAGGCGTCCACGTCTGGACGTTCCACGAGCAGGACGGCGTCGTGGCGGTTCGCACCGACGAATCCTGGAGCGGCGCACCGGTCGACGCCGCCCCCGACGACATGCGCCACGCGCTCGACCACTCGCTGCGCCAATGGCTGCGGCACCTGAAGGACCACGCCGAGCGACGGCAGCAGTAACTCCGCCGCTGCGGTCGATGCACCCGGCCCGCCGACCCACCACCCACCACCCATCACCCACCGCCGAACAACTCACGGAGACCACCATGAGCAACCCTGCCGACGCACTGACCAGCCCCCCGATCTCCCTCACCAAACACCACCTCGAAGCACCCGCCGAGTCCACCCATGACGACACCGGGCGGTGCACGGGCGCCAAGGGCAAGGGCAAGCCCAAGGGCAAGGGCAAGGGCAAGGGCAAGCAGCGCAAGTCCACCAAGCACCGCCTGACCGAAGCAGCCGCCTACACCGGTCTGGGCCTGCTGGTCCTGATCGAACCGTGGGTCCTGCTATTCCTCGTCCCGGTGATCCTCTTCATGATGTGGAAGTAGCCCACTCCGGCTACACCTCGGGCGGAGGCGGCGGGCATGCACGAGGCGGTGCGCCCGCCGGTCGCGGAAACCCGGGACGGGTGACATGACGCGGCCGTCGACGTGATCGGACCTGATCGAAGGCTGGATGCCCGTCTCGCGGGTATTGGAAATCATGTCATCGCACGAAGGGAGCCGGTGATGAACACCGCGAAGATCGCGTACAAGCCGATCGGCCTGCTCGCGGGGGCACTGAGCGGAATGGTCGCGGGTGCCGTGTTCAAGCAGATGTGGAAGGTACTGGGGCACGAGGACGACGCCCCGGATGCCACCGACGAGGACCGTGGGTGGCGCGAGGTGCTCATCGCCGCCGCGCTACAGGGGGCGATCTTCGCAGCCGTCAAGGCCGCCACCGACCGCGGAGGGGCAACCGCCGTCCGCCGCGTGTCGGGCAAATGGCCCGGCTGACCGGCGCGGAACCCGAAGCCCGGGATTTGCCCCTCCGTGTCGGCCGTCCCGGTCGGCACCGGGAACTGCCGAGTCCGCGGCCAAGTCACCGGCGAGGAATGCCGGTTCCCGGGCATCCCTACGCCCGGCCGCCCACCGGCGAACTGCGCCGACAGACACCGAGACCCGTTGCCGACTGGCGGGGGGTCAAGGACTGCCACCCGTACGGCACCTCCTGTGCGCAGCGGCTCGGAACTGTTCACGCGTGATGCAAACCGGCTTGGCAAGGCCGGACTTCGTTGCGCCGAACACCACCCTCGCCGCGCCCGGCGCGGGTCCGCCACGGCGCATGGGGTCGCGCGTGCGCCGGGCCCGGGCGCCGAAGCATCACCGGCACGAGTCGGGGTAGCGGTTTGCACATGATCGCCCTGGCTCGGCTCGAATCGGCCTCGGCGGGAACCGTGGCCGCGGTGGCCATCCCCGCCGCACTCCTGGTCGCCGTCCTGCTCATCATTCCCGTGGTGAGCGGAGTGCGTCGCCGGCGCCGGCCGCCGCCCGCGCCTCCGCAGGGGATTCCCACCACCGCGTCCGAGGCGCCGACCGAAGGCGGGCGGCGGGAGTCCGCCGAGATGCCCCGGGACGGGCACCGGAGGGGCCCGCACGACATGCCCGGTTTCGGCAATCTCGGATCCCGGGCGGCCGACCCGCACAGGGAGGACCGGGACGGCATCCGACGGGACCACCCGGCTTGGTGCGGTTCGGCTGTGAACACGACGTTTGTCGACAATGCGCGTGGGCAGCAGGGGCGGTGGGTCGCCGCACAACCGATCGGCGGCCCTCTTCCCCTTGTCGTGAACCGCGAACCGAAAGGCCGACCTCGATGAACGACTCCGACCTGACCGGCCGACGCATCCTGGCGATCGTCACCAACTACGGCGTGGAGCAGGACGAACTGGTTGTCCCGGTCCGCCGTCTCCGCGAATCCGGTGCCCGGGTCGACATCGCGGCACCTTCGACGGAACCGATCCGGACCCTCGTCGGCGACAAGGACCCGGGCGTGAGCGTCGCGCCGACGCTCACCCTGTCCGACGCGGACCCGTCCGGCTACGACCTCCTGCTCGTGCCGGGCGGCACGCTCAACGCCGACTCGTTGCGCCTGAACGACACCGCCGTCGGCATCGTCCGCTCCTTCGCCACCTCGGGCCGCCCCGTCGCCGCCATCTGCCATGGCCCGTGGATGCTGGTCGAGGCCGACGTCGTACGCGACCGCACGCTGACCTCGTACGCGTCTGTCGAGACGGACATCCGCAACGCCGGCGGCCGTTGGCTCGACGAGCCGGTCGTGCGGGACGACACGGGCGACTATGTACTGATCACCTCCCGCACGCCCGATGACCTCAAGGACTTCGTGCACCAGATCGACGCGGCCCTGACGATGTCCGACCTCGGGTCGACGCGCCGGGTGTGAAGCGCGAACCACCTCCCGGCATCAGCGACATCCGGCTTTCGGACCACCGGACCACCGGACCAATCGATGGCGCTCCCCCCGCTCGGCGGGGTGGGGCGCCATCCGCGTGCCCGCAGCGTCCGCAACCCCACGCCCTCCGAGGTCGCTCGGCATGTCCCGCGGGCCTCGGAAATTTGGGAGCCGCGAAGAAGGGGCAAGGCGAGCGCGACGGCACCGAGCGCCGGCGAGAGCGAGACGAGCGCCGACAGTCGTTGCCGCAGTCAAGATTATGAGCATGCTCACAATCGTCGGCGCCGTCATCGCCAATCCTTGCTCTCTGCGATGATCACGACACGTTATCGACGTGTTGCCCGATGGTGATCCTTGGGTATTCACGCAGAATCTCTCGCCGTATTCCGATTCCGGAAAAGATCTTCCAGCATATCGCCGCCGAGTTCGAAGTATCTGCGGTCCGAGGGCAGGCGCTGTCGAGCGCGCGCCGACCGGAGGTTTGGCTTCCGACTTCCGGGCAACGTGCGCGCGTGCACCCGAAGATTACGAAGAGGTGCCCAGGCGGGGAAGGTCCGTCCTTCCGGTCCACCGAGAGCGCCTCGGTAGGTTCGATCCGCATGTCCGCCGAAACGAAATTCTTCGCCGAAACGGAATCCGCACATCCCGTCGTCTCGATGGGTCCACCCGAGCTGCGCGACGGCGCTGCGCTGTGGCAGCTCGCCCGCGACAGCGGATCGCTGGATCTCAACTCCTCGTACAGCTATCTGCTCTGGTGCCGGGACTTCGCGGCGACCTCGATCGTCGCCCGTGACCACGACTCCCGGGTCCTGGGCTTTGTGACCGGCTACGTCAGACCCGGTCTGCCGGACACGCTCATGGTGTGGCAGGTCGCGGTGGCCGAATCCGCCCGGGGGCAGGGGCTGGCCACGCGCATGCTGACCGCGTTGATGCGGCGGCGCCTACCGCATGGGCAAACCCGCCTGGAGACCACGATCACCCTCGACAACTCGGCGTCCATCGCGCTGTTCACCGCGCTGGGACGCGAACACGGGGCGGGCGTGAGTCGTACCGAACTCTTTCGCGCGGCGCTCTTCCCGGATGGGCACGCCGACGAAGTCCTCTTTCGGGTAGGCCCGTTCACCGCAGCCGCCTGACCCCCGACAGGCCCCGAACCGGAGGGGGCGGCACCGTCGGACGTGGCTCGCCGCTGCCCTCGACCATGCGATCCAGGAGAAACATGACTGTTTTCGAAACTCTCGAGTCCGAGGTCCGCAGCTACTGCCGGAGCTGGCCGACGGTGTTCACCCACGCGCGCGGCAGCCGGATGCACGACGAGAACGGCCGCACCTACCTGGACTTCTTCGCCGGAGCGGGCGCGCTGAACTACGGCCACAATCACCCACTGCTCAAGCGCGCGTTGCTCGACTACCTGGAGAGCGACGGGGTCACGCACAGCCTGGACATGTCCACCGTGGCGAAACGCACGTTCCTGGAGCGCTTCGACGAGGTGGTGTTGGAGCCGCGCGGCCTGGACTACAAGGTGCAGTTTCCCGGCCCCACCGGCGCCAACACCGTGGAGTCCGCGCTCAAGCTGGCCCGCAAGGTGACCGGGCGTGAGGCCGTGATCGGGTTCACCAACGCGTTCCACGGCATGACCCTGGGCGCGCTCGCGGTCACGGGCAACGCGAAGAAGCGCGCCGGAGCCGGTATTCCGCTGGTGCACGCCACACCGATGCCGTACGACAACTACTTCGACGGGCAGTTGCCCGACTTCATCTGGTTGGAACGCCTGCTCACCGATGGCGGCAGCGGCCTGAACCTGCCCGCCGCGGTGATCGTGGAGACTGTGCAGGGCGAGGGCGGCGTCAACGTCGCCCGTTCCGAGTGGCTGCGCGCACTGGCCGACCTGTGTCGGCGCCACGACATCCTGTTGATCGTGGACGACGTGCAGATGGGCTGTGGTCGCACGGGTCCGTTCTTCAGCTTCGAACCGGCCGGGATCACCCCGGACATCGTGTGCCTGTCGAAGTCGATCGGTGGCTACGGCCTGCCGATGGCACTCACCCTGTTCCGCCGCGACCTGGACGTGTGGGAGCCCGGCGAACACAACGGCACCTTCCGCGGCAACAACCCTGCCTTCGTCACCGCCACCGCGGCGTTGGATCTGTGGGCGGACGGATCGCTGGAGAAACAGACCACGCTCAAGGGCGAACTGATCGAGCGTCACCTCGACGACATCGTCACCGAACATGCCGAGCTCGGCGCCTCCCGACGCGGTCGCGGCCTCATCCAGGGCCTGACCTTCGCCGACACCTCCTTCGCCGACGCCGTGTGCGCACGGTCCTTCGAGGACGGACTACTGGTCGAGACCTCCGGTTTCGAGTCGGAGGTGGTCAAGCTGATGCCCGCCCTGACCACCACCGAGGACGAACTCGACGAGGGCATGGGGATCCTCGCGAACGCCGTCCGCGCCGTCCGTGCCGCCGCCTGAACTGAACTCCCTTACGCCACCGACCACAACGGAAGGACCAGCACGATGATCGTTCGCACACTGGACGAACTCGACGGCACCGACCGCGACGTCGTCGCGGACACGTGGCGCAGTCGCCGCATCGTCCTCGCGAAGGAGGGCGTCGGCTTCTCCCTGCACGAGACGGTGATGTACGCAGGTACCGAGACCTCGATGTGGTATGCCAATCACATCGAGGCGGTCTTCTGCACCTCCGGCGAGGGCGAACTCACCGACGAGGAGACCGGCCGGACGTACCTGATCACACCGGGCACGACCTACCTGCTCGACGGTCACGAACGGCACACCATGCGGCCGAAGACCGACATCCGGATGGTGTGCGTGTTCAACCCGCCGTGCACGGGCCGCGAGACGCACGACGAGAACGGGGTGTACCCGCTGCTGCACGAGGAGGCGGGCGCATGACGATCCACCCGCTCAACCATCCCTCGGTCGACCTCTATCCCACCCGGCAGGTCACCGACTCGCTGCGCCTCGAACGACGCGAACCCGTCGTGTGGGCCGACTCGTTCGAGGGCCCGATGGGCCGGGACGAACTCCGCGGCTACGAGCGGGACGGATTCGTCACGGTCGAGCAGTTGCTCGAACCGGACGAAATCGTCGCGCTGCGCGCCGAGTTGACCAGGCTATGCGGTGATCCCGAGGTTCGCGCGGACGAACGTACCGTCATCGAGCCCGCATCCGAGGCGGTGCGGTCGATCTTCGAGGTCCACCGGATCAGTCCGCTGCTGCGCGAACTCGTCCACGATCCACGGCTGGTGGGCCGGGCCCGCCAGATCCTCGGATCGGACGTGTACATCCACCAGAGCCGCGCCAACCTGAAGCCCGGCTTCGACGGCTCCGGCTTCTACTGGCACTCCGACTTCGAGACCTGGCACGCCGAGGACGGCATGCCCGCGATGCGGGCCGTGAGCATCTCGATCGCGCTGACCGAGAACCACGTACACAACGGCGCGTTGATGATCATGCCGGGCTCGCATCGTACGTTCGTCGCGTGTCCGGGCGAGACGCCGCGCGGTCACTACCGAACCTCCTTGCGTCGCCAGGAGATCGGCACACCCGACCCGGACTCGCTGACCGAACTCGCGGACCGACACGGCATCTCGGTGATCACGGGTCCGGCGGGCTCGGCGACCGTGTTCGACAGCAACTGCATGCACGGCTCCGCGGAGAACATCACCCCGTTCCCCCGCAGCAACCTGTTCATCGTCTACAACAGCGTCGACAACGCCCTGACCACCCCCTACGCGGCCCCGGCCCCCCGCCCCGACTTCATCGCCGCCCGCACGCGTCCCGTCACCTGACCCTCCCGCCCCGGGTCCCGAAACCCGGATACCGCATCACCCGGCGCCCCCGACGAAGGGTCACCGGCCCGAGCCCGCACCCGCCCCGGCGACCCGCCGGGGCGGGCCGACGCGTTCCGGCTCCGCTCCGGAATGGCGGCCGACCCCCGAGAGGCGTGGGCCGGCCGCCGTTTCGGGTCGCACTTTCGGTAACCGCCGGCACGGAACAGCGAGGGCTTGCGCACGAGGTGCGGCTCATGGAAGGAGGCGGCGCGACGCAGGTTGTCGGTGATCGGTCCCGATCGCGGGACGGCGGTGCCGGGCGGGGTCGGATTCGGCTTCGCCAACGCGGCGCGGCCCGGATCGGAGGGTGTCGTCGCGGGTGCGTGCAGCGGCGCGCAGCAGTTGTTGTGCCTGCTGGACGCCGCCGGCGTGGGCATCAGTCACTGTGTGGGGGTCGGGGGTCGTTCTCTCGGCCTCGCAGGGCAGCGGTTCGTCTCGGTCACGGGAACACACTCGCCATCGCGGCGGCGGCCTTGAGGCCCGATCCGGTCAGGACGACCACGACCCTGTCGCCGGGCCGGATCGCGCCCTTGGCGGTGAAGGCGTCGATCGCGGCGGCGGCCGAGGCCGAGGTCGGCTCAGCGTAGAGGCCGATGCCCGCCAGTCGGCGGGTCGCCCCGATGATGTCGTCCTCCGGGATCGCCACGGTGTCGCCGCCCGATCGCCGGATCGCGTCCACGATTTCCGGTAGACGGATGGGCGACTCGATGGCCGTGCCCTCGGCGATCGTGGGCCCGACGTCGACGGCGGGGCCGCCGTGGAACGCCGCGTGGATGGGCGCGCATCGTTCGGGTTGGGCGACCAGCAGCCGAGGGCGCCGGTCGATGTGACCCGCGTCGAGCAACTCGCCGAAGCCCAGATCGCATCCCAGTACGATGCTGCCCGCGCCGGCGACGGTGACGACGACGTCCGGTGCGGCGAAGCCCAGGTCCTCCCACATCTCGTACGCCAAGGTCTTGGTGCCCTCGAGGAAGAGGGGGTGCCAGTTGTGGCCGGCGTACGCGGTGGTTCGCGCCTCGCGCATCGCCTGCTCCCCGGCGGCCGCCCGACCGCCCGGCACGAGCACCACCTCTGCACCGTACGCACGGGCCTGCAACACCTTCGCCGCGGACGTGCCCTCCGGGGCCAGGATCCGGGCTCGGATGCCGGCGGCGGCACAGTAGGCCGCCACCGAGGAGCCCCCGTTGCCGGAGCTGTCCTCGAGTACCGACCGCACTCCGCGCTGGGCGAGCAGCGACATCATCACGCTGGTTCCGCGATCCTTGAAGCTGCCGCTCGGGTTGAACCATTCGAGCTTGAAGTGCACCTCCCGTTCCCCCCAGCGCCTTTCGATCAGCGGGGTGCACCCCTCGCCGAGCGACACCGGTCGGGTGACGTCTCCCGGGAGCGCGGCGCGGTAGCGCCACAGGGAGCGCGTGGAGGTCTCGATGTCCTTCGGCCCGATGCCCGGCCGCGGCCCGACCAACAGCGGCGCGCCGTCGTCGCCTTGCCAACGCAGCGCGTCGAGTGGGTAGGTCCGGCCGGAGCGGGGGTCGAGATAGACGTCCATGTTCACCTTCCTCGCATTGGACGGGAAGTCTAACATTGGACGCTCAGTCCAATCGGGCGCCGGGCCTCTGCTCCGATCGGGCATCGGGCATCCGGCGTAGAGCGCGGGCAGCGGCACGCCGCGGCCGACGCCTCACTCCCGCAGGCGACTCAGCGCCTGCATGGCCTCACGCTCGATGCGGGCCAGATCGCCGACGACGGCGCCGGCCTGCGCAAGGCATCCTCCGTCGCCCGATTCACCGGCCTTCGTGATCAGTTCCGCCGCTTCCGTCCAGAGGATGGCTGCCTCCGTGTACAGCGCGAGGCCGGTGCGCAGCCGGCCGCTGTCGATCCATTGCGCGCACTCGGCGAGAAAGTCGCGGTAGAGATTGCGGAACAGCGCGCCGCCGGTCCCGGCCCTCTCCATCAGGACGGCGGCCTGGGGCAGATCCCGTCGCGGGGTGTCCGTGCGCTTGAGCCAACCGGGTATCAGCTTGCCTGCCTTCTCGATGCCCCGGTGACCCAGGTTGGCGATCGGCGGGTTGAGGAAGGCGTGGGCGCAGACCGTGATGGCGGGAATGACCAGGTCCTGCACCGAGGGCGGGTTCTCGGGCACGGTGAGGGTGAAGGATCGGTGCCTGGCGGTCATCGGGCCGCGCGCGGCTCTGGCCCGGGCGAGGCTGATCAGGCTGGTGGATACCGCTCCGCCCTGCTGGTCGGTGTCCACCAGGTGCGCGTCGTGGTCGTCGTAGCCGTACATCGCCACGACATGGGCGCCGAAGTGCACCTTCGACGCGAAGTAGTCCAGGTGGTAGCTGTCCAGCTGCAATCCGACAGGGCGACCCGCGTCGATGGAGGCAGCCACGTTCTCCCATGCCTTGCGCGGCGAGGTGGTCTCCTGGACCAGGAGTTCCAGGTCGAGTCTTTCGGCCAGGTTCCTGGTGAGCTCGAAGGGCTTGACCCGTCCGCCGAGGAACGGGAAGTCCAGATTCTTGCCGTCCCAGTAGATGAAGGACAGACCCGAGCCGAGCCCGAAGAGCATGGGCTCGGACAGATCGAGTCCCTGGTGCCGCAACAGCACTCCCAGGGCTGTCGTCTCGCAGTGCCGCATTCCGCGGATGTCGATGTCTTCGAGCGTGGTCATGCCGTGTCCTCCTGGACGGGGATGATCAACCGGGTCATCAGCTCTTCTTGCGGTGCCTCGGCCGGCGCGACGAGATAGACCTCGCGTACGGGCGCCCGCGGGCGCAGCCCCCGCTCGTGGATGGCGGCGAAGAGCGCGTTGTAGGCCAGCGGCAGTTGGGTGTAGGGCCCGATGTGCACGGTCTCGGCCACCGGGCCGCCGGGCAACACCTCGAACTCCGGACCGGGCACGCCCTTCCCGTGCGGCGTATGCGCCCCGAGGGCGATCTCCATCCGGTCTTCCAAATCCAGCGGGTACAGGGCCCACAACGGTGGCTCCCAGGCGATTTCGGCCCCGGCGAGTGCGGGCAACAACCGACCCACGCACTCCGCGATCGTCGCTCCGATCCCCTCCGGGGCACAGACCGCTCGTACCACCGCCAACCGGCGCTCCGGCTCGCTGCCCATCGTCACCTCATAGCCGGGCAGGCCGCCTTCGACCAGGCGTTCCAGCATCTCCAGCCGTGCCCGGTCCCTGCTGATCCGCTCGGCCAGCCGATCCCGTTCCGCACCCAGGATCCGCGCCCTGGAGGCGGGCTCGGCAACCAGCGCCCGGGCGATGACGGCCAGCGGCAGATCCATGTCCCGCAGCAGGCCGATGGTCAGGGCGTCCCGGGCCTGTTCGGGCGCGTAGTAGCGATACCCGGAGCCGGCGTCCACGTGGGCCGGTGCCAGCAGTCCCAGTTCGTCGTAGTGCCGGAGCTGCTTGACACTGAGCCGACACAGGCGGGCGAAGCGCCCGATGGTGAGAAGTTCGTCGTGCACACCACCATCGTGGACTCTCCCACGGGGGGAGAGTCCACCGCCCGTCCGTCGGTTGCGCGGGAGCCGGGTAGTTGGTCCGGAAGGTGGGTTCGGTGCCCGCAACGTTCACGGTCCGGGTGCGCGCTCCGGGGCATCGGGCGTTGTCGACGAGCAGATCGATCCGGTCCGTCGCGGTGCGCACACGCCGGACCAGGCCGGCCACCTCGGCGGGTTTCCCGTACTCGGCGGAAAGCAGTCGAGCGGTGCTTCGGCACCCATCTCCTTCCGCACCGCGCGCAGCAGGTCTGCGACCTCGTCCTCTCGTCCGGCCCGCCGCCGGCCGACCGCCCCGCGCGCCGACACCCGCCGACCGCCCCCGACACGGGGTCCGGTCGGCGGGTGTCGGGCGTCCCGGCCGCAATCCCGCCACGGCGGGCGACAACGGCCGAATTCCCGGCGGGTGTCGGACCGCCGTGTTCCATCGGCGGGTGGGGCGTGGCCGCCTTCGACCGCCTTCACTCGTCGCTCGGTGTCCGCGTTCGGGCGGTGTCGGGGAGGGACGGGTCGGCGAGGAGGGCGTCCACGCTCGACGTGCCGTCCCAGGGGACATGCGTGCCGTACGCGGCGTCGAAGCGCGCGTCGCCCAGGATGTCGCGGGCCCGCGCCGTGATGCGGACCACGTCGTCCTGTTCGCCCTCGGGCAACGGGATACCGACCGAGCCGCGGGCCGCCGCAGCCGCGCCGAGCAGCCGCGCCGCGTGGTCGGCGTGGCCCCCCGACACCTGTGCGCCGGCCAGGCCCTCCAGCGCCAGCGCAACCGCCCGGGGGTCCCCGGATGCTCGGGCCGCGGACAGACCCTCGAGCTGCAACTCCAGGGCCGTCGCCGTCTCGCCCCGCAGCTCGGCGACGAACCCGAGCTCGGCCAGGATCAACGCCGGCAGGCTCGGCTCGTACCCCATCCGCCGGTGCACCTCCAGCACATTCCGCATGTGCTCCTCGGCGGCGTCCAGGTCACCCGCGCGGCGGGCCCCCATCCCGAGTCCGATCTCCGCGTACTGCTCGCCGAAGGTGTCCGCCTGCGCGACCGCGACCCGCTTGGCCCGCTCGTGGAACTCCCGGGCTCCCGGGTAGTCCCGGGTGAGCATGGCGACGCGTCCCAGGCCCGAGAGTTGGAAGGACACCTCCGGCCACAGCCCGAGGTCCTCGGCCATCCGCAGCCCCTCGCGGTGCAGCCGCCCGGCGCGTTCGTAGTCGCCCATCACCTCGGCCAGCGTCTGCAGCGGCACCATGGCCCGCAACTGCCCCCACTGGTCGCCCAGTTCCCGGAACAGCTCCAGGCTCCGCTCACCATGGCCGCGCAGCACGCCGAAGTCCCCACGCAGCTTCGCGTGGAAGGCCAGGCCGGCGAGCGCCGCGGCCGTGCCCCACCGGTCGCCGATCGATCGGAACGTCGCGAGCGCGGACTCGACCAGGTGCAGACTCGGCGAGGAATCACCGACGCCGTACAGGTTGGACGCCACGAACCACTGTGCCCGGGCCCGGGCCGGCGGGTCGTCGACGGTTTCGTACGGCCGCAGCGCGGCGCGGTACTCGCCGACGGGGTCCGCGCTGCCGCGGAGCGCCAGCGTGACACCGCCCAGCCAGGCCGTCGCCTCGGCCACCGACCCGGCGGGGGCATCCGTATCGACCGACAGGGCCGCGGCGAGGGAGCGTTGGGCCTCGTTGTTGCGTCCACGCAGACACCAGTACCAGGCCAGCGCGTTCACCAGGCGCAGCGCGCAGTCGGCGTCCCCGGCCCGCACGGCGCCGTCCAGCGCGGAGCGCAGGTTCGCGTTCTCGATGTCCAGCCGGCGCAGCCATCGGCGCTGCTCGTGGCCGCGCAGGTGCGGCTCGGCCCGCTCGGCCAGCGCCGTGTAGTAGGCGCGGTGCCTGCGCCGGTAGACCGCGGACTCGCCGGATTCCACCAGTCGTTCCGCGGCGTACGCGGCCACCGACTCCAGCATCCGATAGCGGGGTCCTTCGGCGCCCGGGCTCTCGGTCATCACCACCAGCGAACAGTCCACCAGGCGGGCCACCAGGTCGAGCACCTCCGCCCGGTCCACGCCGTCCCCGGTGCAGAGTTCCTCCGCGGCGGCGAGCGTGCACCCGTCCGCGTGTACGGCCAGGCGCCGCAGCACCGCCTGTTCCCGGTCGCCGAGCAGGTCCCAGCTCCAGTCGATCACCGCCCGCAACGTCCGCTGCCGGGCCGGGGCGCGGCGCGCACCCACCGCCAGCAGGTGGAAACGGTCGTCCAGGCGGGCGGCCAACTCGTGTACCCCCAGCGCCCGTACCCGCGTCGCGGCCATCTCCAAGGCCAGCGGAAGGCCGTCCAGGCGCCGGCAGATCGACACCACCGCGTCCAGGGTGCTGTCGTCCAGGACGAAAGGGGGTGCGGACGCGGTGGCCCGTGCCACGAACAACTCCACCGCGCCGAACCGGAGTACGTCTGCCGCGCTCAGCCCTTCGGCGGACGCAGGCTGCCGCAGCGGCGGTACCTCCCACAGCTGCTCGCCGGTGATGCCGAGCGGCACCTGGCTGGTGGCCAGGATGCGCAGGCCCGGGGCCGCCTTCAGCAGTTGTTCGGCCAACTCGGCCACGGGTTCGGCGACATGCTCGCAATTGTCGAAGATCAACAGGGCCGGCCGGTCCCCCAGCGCGTGCGCGACGCGCGCGGCCGACGACAGCGGCTCGTCCCCGGGGCGGATGGTGTCGTCCCGCACTCCGAGCACCGCACCGACCACCTCGTCGACCTCGGCCCACGCACCGGTCCGTGTGGTGGCGGATGTCGGTTCGAGCGCGGAGAACTCCGCCAGGTGGATGCCGGCGGGAAACGTCGCGCCAAGCTGCGCGGCGGTCGCCAGCGCGAGCTGCGTCTTGCCGACGCCGCCGGGGCCGGTGAGCGTCACCAGCCGGTGCGCGGCCGACAGCAGTCGCAGTTCGGCGACCGCCTCGTCGCGGCCGATCAGTGCGGCCGGCAGGGCCGGCACGTTGTTCGGCGGGCGGCTGGAAGGGGCGGCCGGCGCGGGTGGGGCGGCCGGGGCGAGGTCCTGGGTGAGGATCGCGTGGTGCAGGGCGGTCAGTTCGGGCCCCGGGTCGAGCCCCAGTTCCTCGGCCAGCCGGGTACGCAGATCCGCGTGGCTGCGCAGGGCCGCGTCCTGGCGACCGGCCAGATACAGCGCCCGCACGTGTGCGGCGCGCATCCGCTCGCGCAGCGGGTGCAGGACGACCAGGTCACTCAACTCGTCTGCGACGAGGGCGTGTTCGCCGAGTTCGAGGCGGGCTTCGGCTTGTTCCTCCAACGCGGTCAGCCGCTGCTCCTCGAGCAGGGTCGCCGCGGTGCGGGTGAACTCCTCGTCGGCGAAGTCGGCGAACGCGGGACCGCGCCACAGCGCCAGCGCGTCCGCCAGCACGGCGGCCCGGGTCCGCGGATCGGCGACCGCCCGCGCCCGCCCGAGCAGCTCCTGGAAACGGTCCGCGTCGACCGCGTCGGGTCCGACCCGCAGCTCGTACCCCGGCGGGCGCGAGACCACCAGGAGCCGTCCGCCCGGCTCGGCGTCCTCCAGCGCGCGCCGCAGTCGCCACACCTTCGTCTGCAGCGCTCCCGGGGGATCGCTCGGTGGCCTTGCCCCCCACAGGTCCTCGACGAGTCGGTCCGCGGAGACCGGGCGCCCCCGATGCACCAGGAGACACGCGAGAAGGGCGCGGGCCTTCGACTCGGGGACCTTGCTCTCCGAGCCGTCATCCGACCACACGCCGAGCGAACCCAGCACCCCGAAACGCATACGGCCAGGTTAGTCGACGGCACCCGGCGGCGGACGGGACGGCGCGGCGAGCGCCGAGCACGGGTCGGGAGCCGGCGCGGAAGGGCGGGAGCCGCGCGGTACGAACCCGGAAGCGGACCGGCAACCGAACCACAAGCCGACCCGGACGAGCCGGACGCGCCGCGAGCCGCCGAGCCCGAACCGAGAGCCGATCGAAAGCGGCGTGGCGTACCGAGGGACACCCAACGCGAAACGCGGATGCCGATCGAAGGAAGCCCCGGCTCCGGCGACCCCCGACTGTCCGGGAGGTGTGCAACAGTGCGCGCCATGACCTTGCGAAGCACCCCGCACGACTGGACGGAAACCGTCGCACTCTTCGAGCGGCGGGAGTTCCCCGAATCCTCGTACGGGAACCTGTACAACGAGACGTACGACGTACACGAGGGCAACACCTCGATACCCGGCCACTTCGACCTGGACGAGGCCGAACCCACCGGCACGGGCTACGTCATCGACGGCGATCTGACCGTCGACGGCAATGTCGTCAATGTGGACGACGGCTGCCCGGCACTGATCGTGCTGGGCGATCTACGCGCCGGGAACATCTACCTCGAAGGCGACGCCAAGCTCCTGGTCCAGGGAACCGTGCACGTGGACGCCTTCATCGGCAACATGACCGACAAACTCGTCATGATCCACGGCGACCTGCGGGCGACCGTGACGGTCCTGTCCGCCGAGTTCTCCCCCGACCTCGTCGGCGGCGAACTGCACGGCGGCGTGATCGCCCCCTCGTATCTCGAACTCGCCCAGGACCGCGATCCGGCCGCGCTGCTCGTCCCCGAGGTCCTGGTCACCGACGAGGACCCCGACGATGCCGACGACCGCCGCGGCTTCGACGCGCCGAGGGTACACGGCGGCCGCCTGCTGCGCCGCATCCGGAAGGGACTCCCGGTCACCCTGACCATCGAGAATCGGTGACCGCACAGTCCCGGGTCCCATAGCGCCACAAGAACCCTTTCCCTCCGCAGCCCCGCCCCCCGCACAGCGCAAAACCACCATCCGCACCCTGCCCATCTCCGGCGACAAACCCCTGGCCCCCGGTCACCCACAGGCCGGGGCAACCAGCCCCGCAGCCATGACCGAGACGGCGACACCAGACGACGACTCGGCCCGACCGAGCACCGCGATCAGCCCGGTCCCGATGAAGACCGGCTTCCGTCCGGTCGGCACGTTTACCGGAACGGGCGGCACGTTGTCCCTCGACCTGATCCTGGACCCTCCTCCCTGACCTCCCGAAGCCGAGGTCGCACGCGCAATACGCGAGCCGGCCCGGCGCGGCGGTGGCAAAAAGTCCTTGAGTCTCCAGTGAGGGGAGACGCCATGATGAGGGACATGAACGACGTGGCCCTGCATGCGATCGGGGAAGTCGCCCGACGCACCGGACTGTCGGTGAAGACCATCCGCTTCTACTCCGACTCGGGATTGGTGCCGTTCTCGGGTCGTAGCCCCGCCGGCTACCGGCTCTACGACCTCGACGCACTGCTGCGCCTGGACCTGGTCCGCACGCTGCGGGAGTTGGGCCTGGACCTCGCCACGATCCGTCGGGTGCTGGACCGCAAGGTGTCGGTGGCGGAGGTCGCGGCGGCCCACCTCGACGCCGTCGACGTACAGATCCGGACGTTGCGGCTGCGTCGAAGTGTCCTGCGAGTCGTGGCCACCCATGGCTCCAGCCCGGAGGAGACCAACCTCATGCACAAGCTCACCCGACTGACCGCGACCGAACGCCGACGCCTGATCGACGACTTCATCGGCGCCACCTTCGGCAGCGAACCCGCCTACCTCGATCTGGCGACCATGGTGCGCGCCGCCGCCCCCGACCTCCCCGACGATCCCTCTCCCGAGCAGGTTCGGGCGTGGGTCGAGCTCAACGAGCTCATCGGCGACGAGGATTTCCGCGACCGCATGCGCAAGTCGGCCGCACGCGAGGGCGACCGGGCCGATACCGGCATCTCCGACGAGGTACTGGAGGCCCTCCGCGAGCGGATCACCGCTGCGAAGGAAGCGGGCATCGACCCACTCGGCGCGGCGGCCGAACCCGTCGTCGAGGGCATCCTCCATGTGCTCGCGCGCGCGTACCCGCACGTGCCCGACGCGGAACTGCCGGCCTGGACGATCCGACACCTCGAACGGATCGATGATCCGCGCGTGGAGCGGTACTGGCGGCTGGTGTGGGTCATCAACGACTGGCACGTGCTGCCCGGTCTGCTCCCGGACTTCACCTGGCTGCTCCAGGCGCTGCGCAAGGACCGCGACCTTTGAGCGGAGGGCCGGGCGGCCCACCGGTTCGAACTCGGGTATCGGACCACCGGTGTGTTTTCCGAGCCGGGAACCGAGAAGGGGCCTCCCGTGCGGCCATGCGCGAGCGCATGCCGCGCGGGAGGGCCCCGGTTCGGCCTGGCGCCGATCACCCGTCCCCAGAACGGGTGATCGGCGGTCAGGCGCCGGCGGCCTTGGCCCGGTAGGTGGCCACGTGGACACCGGTGCCGCTGGTGACGGTGGAGACGAGGTCGAAGGCGCGCAGGGCGCCGTCGGCCGGGTAGATCGTCTTTCCGCCACCGAGCAGCACCGGCATGATCATCAGGCGGAGTTCGTCGGCGAGTCCTTCGGCGATGAGAGTACGGGCGAGCGAGGCGCTGCCGGTGACGACCAGGTCGCCGCCGTCGATCTCGCGCAGCTTCCCGATCTGCTCCAGGGCCTGGTCGCCCGGTATGCGGATGGTGTTGTTCCAGGTCAGGTCGTCGTCGGTGAGCGTGTTGGTCACCACGTACTTGGTGACGTTGTTCATGTGGTCGGCGAACGGGTCGCCCGCGCGCTCCGGCCAGGCGGCTGCCATGACCTGCCAGGTGTTGCGGCCGAACAGCATGGCCCCGGTACCGGCACTCCATTCGGCCAGGGCCTTGCCCATCACCGCCGGGTCGAAGTAGGGGTGGGTCCAACCACCGTGGGCGAAGCCGCCGTCGGTGTCCTCGTCCGGGTGGCCCGGCGCCTGTACGACACCGTCGAGGCTGACGAACTCGGCAATCACAATGCGCATTTGAGCATCTCGCTTTTTCTCGTGGTGGCGACGTCGGGTAGTCGGTGCGGTGGTCACCGGGACGGGTGCCAGGGCGCGTTGGATCGCGCCGCCTCCGCAACTCGCGATCCGGGACCTTCCGTTTTCCAGCTGGGGAAACGCTAAGTTGCATTCACCGGAAGGTCAATCGACAAGACCGTCAGTTTCCACTATTTTCCCAGGTCATAGCAGGTTACATCGTTGCAATGAAATGCCGCCGAACGCAAACACTACACATCAAACGTTGCAATGACCTGTCGCTGAACGCCCCCGGGAAGGGCTGTGGCGATCAGCCCGTCGGCGCCGACTGGTTGGTGAGGAACTCGCCGGCGGGCGGGGCCAGCAGCCCGACGTTCGGGTTGTGGCTGAGCTTCGGGATCTCGATGTGCCGGGCATCGGGCAGCACCGCGGTGGCGGCCCGGGCCGCGGTACGCAGCAGCGCGTCGCTGCGCGCGCCGGAGAGCACCAGCACCGGCACCCGTACGCCCGCCCAGTCGGCGGGGTCGAGCGGCTCGCCGCGCATGTACTCGCCCATCACCGCCCAGTCGTGCGGCGTGGAGCCGGCCACCGCCGTGAGCTTGGACCACATCGGGGTGATCCGCATCAGCCCCACGAACGGGGCGGGAATGCCCATCGCCTTGGTCATGAAGTACCGCACGACCTTGCCGCGTCGGTCGGCGGCGACCAGTGCGTGCAGGGTCTCGCCCAGGTCCGCCGGCGGCACATGGCGGGTGCGGTCGACGACGAACGGCGGCTCGAAGGCAACCACCCGACCGATCCCGGGAATTCGCCCCGAGGCGGCGGCCCGCAGCGCCAGGCCCGCGCCCGAGGACCAGCCGAACAGCGCCGCCGAGCCACCCTCGGCGGCGACCACCGCGGCCAGGTCGTCGATCTCCTGCGCGACATCGTGGCGCCCCGGGGTGTCGCCGCTGTCACCACGACCGCGACGGTCGTAGTCGACGACGGTCAGCCCGTACGAAGCGACCAACAACCGCGCCAGTTCCACCATCTTCGGGAACCCCCGGTAGCTGAAGGCGCCGCCGACGAGGATCACCGTCCCCCTGCTGTCACCCGCGGGCGTGTGCCGGTCGTACACGATGGTGGTGCCGTCGGCGGAGGTGACGGTGTGCGTGGTGGCCATGGAAGCTCCCGTGTCTGTGTTCCGGCGTCTCGCGTCGCTCTCGTTCCCGCTGCGAACGCTGTGATTGATCAGACCGGGCCCACCCGGAAAACTCATCGCCATCCCGGAACTTCTTTTCGATCACCCACTGCTCACCGTGGCCGTGCAGCCCGGCGCACGGGTCGCGGTACGCCGGGTCGAGTGCATCCGGCCGCGTGCCGGCACGCCGCCCCGAGCGATGCGTTCGTCCGACGCGGGATATCGCCGTGCGCCGCCGAAGCGCCGAGTGGTAGTCCTTGAGCTGTGATCACTCCCTTTCGAGCGGCGTCCTTCCGCCGTTCCATACCCGTGGCCGTAGCCTTGCTCGTGGCCGCGGGGTGCACCTCCGGCGCCGGCGACAGGGCGTCCGACACCGCCGTCGCGAAGCCCGTTCCCACACCGGTGACGACCGCGCCGCCGGCGCCCACCCCGCCGCCGGCAAAGCCCAAGGGAGCGGCGGACCCCGCGCTGCGTCCCTTCTACGAGCAAAAGATCTCGTGGCAGGCGTGCCAGGACGATCCGGCGACTCCCAAGAAGGACGAGGGCGAATTCCGGTGTGGGACCTTCAAGGTCCCGCTGGACTACACCGCTCCCGACGGCAAGTCGCTCGACATCGCCGTGATGCAACATCCGGCCGCCAAGCCCGATCAGCGGATCGGCTCGCTCGTGCTCAACCCCGGCGGACCCGGCGGCTCCGGCCAGGACTTCGTCAAGTACGCGTTCACCGAGTTCGACGGCGTCCTGCACGACCGCTACGACGTCCTCGGCTTCGACCCGCGCGGTGTCGCCGACAGTTCGCCCGTGCGCTGCCTGGACGACAAGACCCGGGACGAGCGCAACGCCCAGGACTCGCCGCACGATCCGATCGAGCGCAAGGCGCACGGCGAGCGGAGCGGCAAGGCGTTCTCCGCCGCCTGCCAGGAAAAGTCCGGCGACCTGCTCCCGTTCGTGGGCACCCGCAACGCGGCTCGCGACATGGACGTCCTGCGCGGTGCGGTCGGTGACGACAAGCTCAACTACCTCGGCGTCTCCTACGGAACCTACCTCGGCTCGCTGTACGCCGAGGAGTTCCCCGACCGGGTGGGCCGCCTCGTCCTGGACGCCGTGGTGGACCCGGCGGCCGACAAACTCGACGCGGCCATCGACCAGACCATCGGCTTCGAGCGCTCGTTCCGCGCGTTCGCCGCGGATTGCGCCGCCCGCAAGGGCTGCCCGCTGGGCGGCAACCCGGACCGGGCCGCCGAGATCGGCGCCGACTTCCTCGACAAGTTGCAGGACAACCCCCTGCGTACCGCGAGCCAGGGCCGCAAACTCACCTCCAGTCTCGGCTGGGCGGGCGCGAAGAGCCTGTTGTACGGCAACAAGGAAACCTCGTGGAAGTACCTGCGCGAGGCATTCACCGTGGCCATGAACGGCAAGGACGGCAGCGCGCTGTTGTTCTACGCGGACAACTACCTGGGCCGGGACAAGAAGGGTCACTACGACAACGGCTCGGACTCGCGCGCGGCGATCCGCTGTGCCGACGGCGCCGCTCCCGCTCCCTCCCCCGAGGCGATCCAGCAGGTCCTGGCGAAGCTCAAGGCCGACGCACCGTTGTTCTCGAAGGACACCGTCGCATCCGACATCGAGGGTCCCGGTTGCGAGTTCTGGCCGTATCGGACGCCCGAGAAGCCGCACGTGATCCGGGCCGAGGGCGCCGCGCCGATCCTGGTCGTCGGCACGACGGGCGACCCGGCCACCCCGTACGCCGCTTCCGAGAAGCTGGCCAAGGATCTCGCGCACGCGACGCTGTTGACCCTGGAGGGCGAAGGCCACGGCGCGTTCGGCCGCAGCAAGTGCGTCGACGCGAACGTCATCGCCTACCTCGTGGACGGCAGCCTCCCGGCGGCCGGAACACGGTGCACGGACGCGAAGTAGACGAAGCGGGCGAGATCGCCCCGTCGTCGTGGCGAACCCGCCGTGACCGGAAGGCAGATCCGGTCACGGCGGGTCTCGATCGGGTGCGCTCACACTCCCGCGGCGGCCGGCTTCGGCTTCCGCGGCGCGCGGTCCGCGTGCTCGGGTATCGACTCCGCGACCGGGCGCCGCGGCCACAGCAGGTGCGCCGCGAGGGTGACCGCGAGATTGGGTGCCAGGGCGATCAACCCCGCGTCCCAACTCCCCACGTCGACATGGGCGAACGTCAGCCAGCTCAGTACGCCGATGCCCGTCGTGATGCCCAGGAGCGCGGGCATCGCGGCCTGCGGGTTGCGCCGGCGCAGCGCCATCACCGTGGCCGGCGCCAGTTGCGACAGACCGCCGTAGGTGAGCAGCAGCAGGTTGGCGAGCAGTCCCGGGCGGCCCAGCGCCAGGATCAGGGCGAGGCCGGACGCGAGCACTACGCACGCGTGGTTGACCCGGAGTCGGTTGCGCTCGCCGCGTACGGGCACCAGGTTGTGCGACACCAGGGTCGAGATGCCCATCACGATCGCCGCCGACGGCACCATCGCGGCGGCGGCCGCGGCGACCGCGACCACGCCGACGAGCCAACCGGGCATCGAGTGCCCGGCCATGGTCAGCAGCACGCCGTTGCCGGCGCTGTCCGGCGAGAGTTCGAGCACGGCCGCGAATCCCACGATCACCGGGACCGCCAGGGCGACCTGGTACAGCGGGAGCCAGATGTAGTTCTGCCGCAGGGCGCGTGCGCTGCGCGCGGAGAGCACGGGCGGCCACAGGTGCGGCATCGTGTTCAGGCCCGATCCGATCGCGCTGATCAGCAGCGCGGTGGTGTACCAGGTCTTGTCGTAGTCGCCGCCGACCGTCAGCAATGACGCGTGGCTGTCCCGGACGGTGTCGAAGATGTGCGCGAACCCGCCGGTGACCGACATCGGCACCGCGATCAGGAGCGCGACGAGCGCGACGACCATGAGCACGTCCTTGGCGTACGCCACGCGGGCGATGCCCCGGATGCCGGACCACAATACGAAGCCCGCGGTCAGGACGGTCGCGAGCACCATGCTCAGGTGGCCGCCGGCCTTGCTGCCGGTGGCCAGTTGCACGATCAGCCCCAGGCCGGTGATCTGCAACTGCAGGTACGGCAGCAGGAACACCGCGCCGACCACCGCGACCACCTTGCCCAGCAGCGGGCTGGCGAAGCGGTCGGCGAAGAAGTCGGCCTGGGTCAGGTAGCCGCGGTCGCGGCCCAGTCGCCAGGTCCGCGGGCCGATGAAGTACATCGTGACGAGGGAAATGGCGAGATAGCCGAGCGCGTAGGTGGCCGCCACGCCACCCCCGAAGGCGAGACCGGCCAGACCCAGGAAGCTGAAGGTGGTGAAGGACTCGCCGGCCTGGAGGAACCACGAGGTCATGGCCGAGAAGCGCCGGTTGCCGACGGTCCATTCGCCCAGTTCGCCCTTGGCCGGCCGACGGGCGCCGACGCCGATCGCGGCGAGTGCCACGATGCCGAGCACGGTGATGACCATGGTGCTGTTCACGACGTGATCTCCGATGCGGCTGCGGCCTTCGTGGCGGACCCGGCGCCGTCGTGCTCGAGGTCGTCCCCGTGCTCGAGGTCGTCCCCGTACTCGACGTCGACCTCGTGCTCGACGTCCTCGTCGTCGTCCTCGGGGTGATCGGCGTAGCGCTCGATCGCGAACAGCGCGACGGTGCAGCCGACGGTCCACAGGACGGCCCAGACCAGTACCGAGGGCAGGCCGAGCCACAGGTGCGGGCCGTTGACGAACGGCAGGTAGGGAGTTGCGAAGAAGGCGAGCACGGGCAGCGCGGCCCATGCGGCGTGGCGTTTTCTCATCGGGGCTCCCTGGAGGGGACGGAACGCGGCGGGGACGAGGGCGGGGTCAGCCCCGGGGCGGGCGTCGGCGCCCGTGTCGGGTCGCGGCCTCGAACGCCGCGCCGATCCGCAGCGTGGTCAGGTCCGACCGCGGCGCGGTGACGATCTGCAGGCCGACCGGAAGGCCGCCGGGCGTGAATCCGGCCGGCACCGACAGCGCGGGGGCGCCGAGCAGCGTGACGTAGTACGCCGAACGCATCCAGTCGAGGTAGGTGTGCTGCGCGAGTCCGGCGACCGATTGCGGGTACTCCAGGTCGGCGTCGAAGGGCACGACTTGGCTCACCGGCGCCAGCAGCACGTCGTAGCGATCGAAGAAGTCGATGCCACGCGCGTACAGCCGACTGTGCGCGATCGTCGCGCGCGCGAGATCGTCCGAGCCGAGCCTGCGGCCCTCCTCGATGTTCCACACCAGGCTCGGTTTGAGCGCCGCGCGCGAGGAATCGAGCACGTGGCCGAGGCCGAGGTTGAACTCGTGGGCGCGCAGGGTGCGGAAGACGTCGTCGGCGCCGCGGAAGTCGGGGCTGTCCGACTCGACGTGGCAGCCGAGGTCCGCGAACACCGCGACCGCGTCCGCCAGGACGTCGAGCACCTCCGGGTCGACGGGCACGCCGGCGCCCAAGTCCGGTGCCCAGGCGACCCGCAGCCCTCGCGGGTCGAAGTCCAGGGGCGCCGCGAACGCCGAGCCGGGTGTCTCCAGGGCGATCGGGTCGCGCGGATCGGGCCCGGTCATCGCCGAGAGCAGCAGCGCGGTGTCGGCGACCGTGCGGGCCATCGGGCCGGCCACCGCCAGCGTCTGCCAACTGCTGCCTGAGGGGGCCTGCGGGACGCGGCCCGGCGTGGGGCGCAGGCCGACGACGTTGCAGAACGACGCCGGATTGCGCAGCGAGCCGCCCATGTCGCTGCCGTCGGCGATCGGCTGCATGCCGGCCGTGAGGGCCGCGGCCGCCCCGCCGCTGCTGCCGCCCGCCGAGCGGGAGGGGTCGTACGGGTTGCGGGTGGTGCCGAAGACGGTGTTGAAGGTGTGCGAGCCGGCCGCGAACTCGGGGACGTTGGTCTTGCCGATCCGGATCGCGCCGGCCGCCGTGACCCGGGCCACCAGCGGGTCGTCGTGGTCGGGCACGTCGTCGGCGTGCAGCGGGGACCCGTGGGTGGTGCGCATGCCCCGGGTGTGGTGGGTGTCCTTGAAGGCGATCGGCAGTCCGTGCAGCGGGCCGGTGGCCTCCCGGCGGGCGAGCGCCGCATCGGCCGCGTCGGCGGCGGCGAGGGCGCCCTCGGGGTCGAGGGTGACGATCGCGTTGATCGCGGGGTTCACCGCCGCGATGCGGTCCAGGTGCGCCTGGACGACCTCGCGGCTGGACAACTCGCGCCGCCGGATGCGGGCGGCGAGGTCGGTGGCGTCGAGGTCGGGGATGTCGTCGGTCATGGGTGTCCTGGTGCGAGCGGCGGCGGAAGCGGGAGGTGTGGGGTGGCGGCCGGAGGTGGTTCGCCTCCGGTGCGGCCGGGCCAGTCTGCGGATCGTTGACGAATTCAGTCAAGGGTTTGAGCAGCATGAACTTTTCGGCCGACGAGTAGCCGTCCGGATGTTCACGACCTTGCGCTTGTGGATCGAACAAGAAAACACACGGTCCGATCTAGACGAATTCGGCCATGCATGCTTATCTTCTGACTGTTTCAGTCAATAGACATCGCACACGTAAGGGGTCCCATGTCCGGCGATCCGTCCGGTATCCGCGGCCCGCTCGACGGCCGCCTCGTCCTCGACCTGTCCCGAGCCCTCGCCGGCCCACACGCCGCGATGATGCTCGGTGACCTCGGGGCCCGCGTGATCAAGGTCGAGCTACCCGGCGGCGGCGACGACACCCGGGGCTGGGGTCCCCCGTTCGTCGGTCCGGCGGACGCCCGCGAGTCGACCTACTTCCTGGCCTGCAACCGCAACAAGGAGTCGGTCACCGCCGACCTCAAGAGTGCCGAGGGCCGCGACCTGGTGACCCGGCTGGCCCGTCGGGCCGACGTACTGATCGAGAACTTCAGGCCCGGGGTGCTCGACCGCCTCGGCTTCACCGTCGAGCGCCTGCACGAACTCAATCCCGGCCTGGTCGTGTTGTCGATCAGCGGATTCGGCCACGACGGTCCGCACGGCGGGCGGGCCGGCTACGACCAGATCGCGCAGGGCGAGGCCGGCCTGATGAGCCTGACCGGCGAGCCCGGCGCGCCGACCAAGGTCGGTACCCCGATCGCCGATCTGCTCGCCGGGATCTTCGGCGTCTCGGGAGTACTCGCGGCGCTGCTGGAACGACAGGCCACCGGCCGGGGACGTGTGGTGCGGACCTCGCTGTTGTCCTCGATGATCGGCATCCACAGCTTCCAGGGCACCCGGTGGACCGTCGCCGGCGACCTCCCCGAGCCCACCGGCAACCAGCATCCCTCGATCGCTCCCTACGGGCTTTTCCACTGCGCCGACGGCGACATCCAACTCGCCGCCGGCAGCCCGGCGCTGTGGCGGGCCCTCGCCGCCGTCACCGGCCTGGATCCGGACGACCCGCGCTACGCCGGCAACGGCGACCGGGTCCGCCGGCGCGACGAGCTGGCGGCCGAACTGACGGCGGTCTTCGCCGGCGCGAGCGCCGCCGACTGGCTTGCCCGGCTCGACGCGGCCGGGGTGCCCGCGGGGAAGGTGCGCGGCATCGACGAGGTGTACGCGTGGGAGCAGACCCGGCAGCAGGGCCTGGTCGTCGAGGTGGAGCACCCCACGCTCGGAGCGATCGAACTGCCCGGACCGCCCTGGCGCTTCGACGACGGGGGGCGCCGCGAGCACACCGCGCCGCCCACCCTCGGCCAACACGACGCGAGCGTGCGGGCATGGCTGGACGCGCGGGACGCCGAGGACGAACACCCCTCGGACGCGCACCCCTGCGACCCGTCCCGGGCCGCCGACGACGCGCATCGCGACGCGGGGCACGTCGTCGCGGCCGACGTGCACCGAGCCCCGCGCACCGACGTGGGGACGCGCCGATGACACCCGCCGCCGCGACCCGCGGTCGGCCCACCGCCCTCGCCTTCGCCACCGACCTGCTCGACCCCGACAGCTTCCGCTCCTGGGACGAACCGATCCCGCCGAACGCCGCCCCGGGCCCGTACGCCGATGCCCTCGCGCACGCCCGCGCGCGCAGCGGGAGTGACGAGTCGGTACGAACCGGCGAGGGGCGCATCGCCGGGCACCGGATCGCCGTGCTCCTCGGCGAATTCGGCTTTCTGGCCGGATCGATCGGGGACGCCGCCGCGAACCGCCTGGTGGCGGCCATCCGTCGGGCCGGCGCCGAACGACTGCCGCTGTTCGCCTCACCGGTCTCGGGCGGCACCCGGATGCAGGAGGGCACGCCTGCGTTCGTGCGGATGATCGACATCACCGCGGCGATCGTCGCGCACAAGGCCGCGGGCCTGCCCTACCTGGTCCACCTTCGCCACCCCACCACCGGCGGGGCGTTCGCGTCCTGGGGCTCGCTCGGACACGTCACGACCGCCGAGCCCGGGGCGCTGATCGGGTTCCTGGGGCCGCGCGTGTACGAGGCGCTGCACGGCGCACCGTTCCCGGAGCATGTGCAGCGGGCGGAGAACCT
Organism: Embleya sp. NPDC127516; assembly: GCF_044765325.1. NCBI lineage: Bacteria > Bacillati > Actinomycetota > Actinomycetes > Kitasatosporales > Streptomycetaceae > Embleya > Embleya sp. NPDC127516. The sequence goes on from NZ_JBIWJT010000027.1 coordinate 36,039, forward strand.
GTACCGCAGGGGCGTCCTGGACGCGGTGGCGACCACACCCGAACTGCGCCGCCGCACGGCGCGGACGCTCGACCTGCTGTCCGGGGAACGAGCCACCACCACGGCACGAACCACTTCGGCGCACTCGGGCTCGGGGCCGGATCCCGGCGCGGCGCCCTCGGACCGGTACGGGAGTCCCCTCCAGGCGCCCCCGAACCAGCGTCCTCGTCCGGCCCGCGCGCCACACGGCGTCTGGCGGTCCGTCGTCCGGACCCGCCGGGCGGACCGTGTCGGGCTCGCCGACCTGCTGCGCCGCGCCGAAACGCTCGTACCGCTGTCGGGGACCGGGGCCGGTGAGCGCGACGACGCGATGCGGATCGCCCTCGCCCGGATCGGCGGTACGGCCTGTGTCGTGGTCGGCCACGATCGTGAACGGGCGGCCGTGGGCGGCCCCGTGGGACCGGGCGGCCTGCGCACCGCGCGGCGCGGGATGCGGCTGGCCGCCGAACTGGGCCTGCCGCTGCTGACCGTGATCGACACCGCCGGCGCCGCGCTGACCCCGGCCGCCGAGGAGGGAGCCCTGGCTGGCGAGATCGCCCGCTGTGTGGCCGACCTCGGGTCCTCCCCCGTGCCGACCGTCGGTCTGCTGCTGGGCGAGGGTGCGGGCGGCGCCGCGCTGGCGCTGATACCGGCGGTGCGCCGGATCGCGGCCGAACACGCGTGGCTGGCCCCGCTACCGCCCGAGGGCGCGTCGGCGATCGTGCATCGCGACACCACCCGGGCCGCCGAACTCGCCGACGAACAACGAATCGGCGCCCGGGCCCTGCTGGCAGCCGGAATCGTGCATCGCGTCGTCGCGGAAATCGCCGGAGCCCCCGGAGTCGCGGAAATCGCGGGAGCCGCCGAAGTCGCCGAGGTCGCGGAACCCGGGTCGCTCGCGCCGGGCGACTTCCTCGACCGACTCGGCACGGCGATCGCCGAGGAGTTCGCCCAGGCCCGAGCGGCCCGCTGAACCCGGCCGTACCGCCTGCGAGTCAGCCGACGCCGGCCCCGCGCCCGGCCCCGACCCGCGCACCGAGCAGTTCGCGCAGTCGTGGGGTCGGGGTCGCGCTGCGCATCAGGGGTTCGACCACGAGGTGCGACTGCACCGCCTCCACGCGCCGCACCCACGGCGAGGTGGTCAGGAACTCGTGCAGCGCCTGCTTCGACGGCTGCACGACGTCGACCAGGATCTGGTACTCCCCCATCACCACCGCCGCGTAGCGCACCAACGGCGAGTCGAGGAGCAGCCGACCCACCGCCTCGACGTCGTCGGGCCGGGTGCGGATCCACAACATGGCCTCCACCGGGAAGCCGAGCAGGGCCGGTTCGGTCGAGGCACGGATGCTCACCATGCCGGAACGGGTGAGCGCCTCCACCCGGCGGCGCGCGGTGGCCTCGGAGACACCCGCGATGGCGGCGAGTTCCTCGTGCGTTCGCCGGCCGTCCTCGGCAAGCGCGTGCAGAATGCTCCACTCCTCCGGGCCGACGTCGGCATCCGCCGGCTCGACGTGCTCGGTCGGCGTGGGAAACCGCGCGAGCGCACTCGCCTCGTCCGGGGCGAGGATGTCCGGCTGCCATTCGTGCACGGTGCGGAAGTACCGCAACACCGGCGCGACCTGTTGGGAGACCAGGCCGGGCAGGGTGGGCAGTTCCTCCAACATCAAACGCGCGAGCCGATCGGGCGGACACTGCACCTCGGCCACGCAGTCCACCGAGCCGGCCAGCACGTACGCGAACACGGTGCCGCTGCCGGACGCCGCGGCGATGGCCGCCTCGCGGACCTGCCCCGGCCGGCAGTTCAGCCGCACGATCACCGTGTCACCGCCGGCGACGAGGCCCGTCACGGTCACCGATCGGGTCTCCAGCAGGCGCAGCCCTCGGCGCGCCACGGTGCGCTCGGGCTCGCCGAGGGCGGTCGCGATCCGACGCCAGGAGGCGCGGCCGTCGACCTGGAGGGCGGCGATGATACGGCGGTCAAGGGCGTCCACGCCCGCGTCGACTGGGGTCACCGGAAACACGGTACCCACCGACCCTGCCGACCCGGGACCGCCCCACCGGGGCGACCGTGCGAGGCCGGTATCGGCCGACCGGCCATCCGTCGGGGCGGGGAGATCCGCGGAGCCGCGCGGGGCGCCCGACCGGAAACCTTCGGCCGAGCGCCCCGCGTCGATCACCCGCTCAATCCCTCACCCGCGCACCCGCTCACCCGCCGCTCGACCGCAGCGGCCGGAAGAAGGACCGCAGGTCGGCGACGACCTGGTCGGGTTCCTCGTGTGCCATGAAGTGGCCGCCGCGCTCCGGGATGTGCCAGTGGCGCAGGTCGGTGTGCACACGTTCGGCGAGGCTGCGCGGGTAGTTGCGGAAGGCGGGCTCATTGCTCAGGGTGATCGCCGCCGGGACGGTGATCGGCGGGACGGGAGTGTTCTTCGGGTAGTCGTAGTACTGACGGAACGACGAGCCGATGCTCCCGGTGGCCCAGTACAGGGTCGCCACCGTCAGCAGCGTGTCCCGGTCCCAGCGGGTCTCCAGGTCGCCGCCGCAGTCGCTCCAGTCCCGGTATTTGTCGGCGATCCAGGCCAACAGCCCGGCCGGTGAGTCGGCCAGGGCGGCGGCGATCGTGTCCGGCCTGGTCCACATGATCTCGCTGTAGCCCTGATCACCCTGGTCGTACGCGTCCAGCGCGTCCAGGAACGCCTGTTCGTCGGCGGTCGGCGGGGCGGTCCCGAAGTCGGCGGAGATCACGGCCGAGGTCAGGTGCACGCCGGCGACCTCCTTCGGGTACAGCGCGCCGAGCCACTGGTTGACGCCACCGCCGATGTCCCCGCCGAACGCGCCGAAGCGCGGGTAGCCGAGCGTCTCGGTCATCAACTCGTGCCAGATCTCGGCGACGCCGCGACGGGTGAACGGCCCCCGGGGCAACTCGGAGAACAGGAAGCCGGGCAGGGAGGGGATCACCACGTCGAACGCGTCGGCGGGGTCGCCGCCGTAGGCCGCCGGATCGGTCAGCGGCCCGGCCACGCGCAACATCTCCACAAAGCTGCTGGGCCAGCCGTGTGTGAGAATCAGCGGCATCGCCGCCGGCGCCCCCTCCGCCCGCCTGGCCTTGAGGTGCACGAAGTGCACACGCTTTTCGGCCACTTGGGCGGTGTACTGGGGATGGGCGTTCAGTGCCGTCTCGGCCGCGCGCCAGTCGAAGTCGTCGGCCCAGTAGGCGACCAGGTCGCGCAATTGCCCGGGGTCGACACCGGCGGCCCAGCGGGTGGAGTCGGAGGCGGTGGTGAACAGGGTACGGCGCAGACGGGTCCGCAGGTCGTGCAGGACGTCGTCGGACACGGAGATCCGGAAGGTCTCGACTGTCATGGTTCCTTCGTTTCGAGAGCGCGCTCACGCGCGGGGCACTCCCGAATGCGTCATACGGACGCGGCGAACGGGAGGGCCCGGTTCATACCGACACATGCCATGCGGTTGTTCATCGGGCTCACCTCCTCGTGTTGGTTGCGCGCGTCGCGCAACGGGCTCGATGGTACACACTTTCGCGTCGTCGCGGGCATCCGGCACGCCGCCCGCCGCCCGCCGACAACGGGCGGGCGGCGGGCCCGCGCCGACGGGCCGGCTCGACGCGTCAACTCAACGCAGGAGCAGGCGAGACACTCCAGAACTCGGCGTAGCGACCCCCGTGGCGCAGCAGTTCGTCGTGGCTGCCGGATTCGACGATCCGGCCCGCGTCCAGGAAGACGATGCGATCGGCGCGTTGCACGGTTCGCATCCGGTGCGCCACCATCACCACCGTCCGGCCCGCCATCAGGCGTTCGATGCCGTCGTGGACTGCGGCCTCGTTCACCGGGTCCAGCGCCGAGGTCACCTCGTCCAGCAGCACGATCGGCGCGTTCTTGAGCAGTGCGCGCGCGATCGAGACGCGCTGGCGCTCGCCGCCGGACAACAGCGCTCCACCCTCGCCGACGTGCGTCGCCCATCCGCCGGGCAGTCGCTCGATCACCTCGTCCAGCCGGGCCGCGGTCGCCGCCGCCCGCACCTCCGCGTCGTCGGCGTCCGGACGGCCCAGGCGTACGTTCTCCTCGATCGTGCCGTCGAAGAGATAGACGTCCTGGAAGACGATGGCGAACCGCTCCATCAACACGCGCGGATCGATCGCGCGCACGTCCACCCCGCCCACCCGCACCGCGCCCGCGTCCACGTCGTGGAACCGTGCGAGCAGCCGGAGCAGGGTGCTCTTGCCTGATCCCGACGGTCCGACGACGGCCAGTCGTTGTCCCTCCGGCACGGACAACGACACGTCGTCGATCACCGTACGGTCGCCGTGTCGAAAGACCGTGGACTCGAACTCCAGGCCGTGGCCCACCGGTTGCATCGGTTCGGAGGCTTCCGGCAGCGGCTCGGCGCGCAGCACCGCGTCGAGGCCCGCCAGCACGGAACGCGCGCCGCGGAGTTTGCCGGCGATGTCCGTCAGCGACAGCAACGGATCCGCGCAGCGGGCCGCCAACACCAGGATCGTCAGGACCTCCGCCGCGCCGACGTCCCCTTCGAGCGCGAGGTAGGCGCCCAGGACCAGCAGCACGGTGAACATCGCCTGCACCACGAGTGTCAGTCCCACCACGCCGGGCAGCGCCGACAGCGTGGAACGGCGGGACGTGCGCCGCACCTCCCGCAACGAGTCGTCGAGCAGCCGGAAGCGTTCGACGGTCCGGCCGCCGGCCCGCAACACCGGCTGGGCCTGCAGGTATTCGATCACCCGCCCGGTGGCCTCGTGGTCGCGTTCGGTGCGCTCCGCGTCGGCGGCGGCCATCGAGCGTGCGGTCCGGATCTGGATCGCCGCCACGATCGGTGCGGCGGCCAACGCGGCCAGCCCCATCTGCCAGTTGAAGGCGAGCATCACGACCGCGATGGTCAGTGGGGTCACGCAGGCGGAGACGAGCGGTGCCAGCAGATGCGCGATCACGCCCATGGCCTCCAGGACGCCCCGACTGGCCAGCGTGGACACCTCCCCGACGCGGCTCGCGCTGTACCAGCCGATCGGCAACCGGGCCATGTGATCGCCGAGTCGGTGGTACGTGCCCCGCAACACCGTGGTCCCGATCCGGAATCCGGACAGGTCGCCGCTGTAGCGCAGCACCGCGTAGACCGCGACCGCGCCCCCGAACGCGATCAACCAGGGCCAGGCGTCCTCGGGTGTGCTCCCGAACAACGCCCGCAGCACCGGGACCAGCAGTGCGTACGACAGGCCCTCGGCCAGCGCGGCCGTCGTCATCAGCGCCACGGTGCGGCGCATCGGCCGGGCGTGCTCGTTGCCCAGCACACGCAGCAACATTCGGATCATCGGGACTCGTCTCCTTGCGCCGCGTTTTCGGGGGCGCCCCCCTCGTCGGCGACAGCCGATCGGTGGGTGTGCCAGAACGCGGCGAACTTTCCGTCCTGCGCCATGAGTTCGGTGGGGCTGCCGCGTTCGACGATCGAACCGTTCTCCAGCATCACGACGGTGTCGGCGTCCGCGATCGTCTCCAGGCGATGCGCGATGACCAGCATGGTGCGATCGCTGCCCGGCGTCGCCAGGGCTCGGCGCACCGCGTGTTCGGTCTGCGGGTCGACGAACGCGGTCGCCTCGTCCAGCACCAGCACGGGTGTATCGGCCAGCAGGGCGCGGGCGATCGAGATCCGCTGCGCCTCGCCTCCCGACAGTCCGACGTCCGCACCGATCACCGAGTCGTATCCGCGCGGCAGTTCGAGGATGCGATCGTGAATGTTCGCGAGTCGGGCGGCACGCACGACGTCGTCCGGGTCGGCCTGCGGTACGGCGAGCGCGATGTTCTCCGCGACGGACGCGCGCAACAGGCGGACGTCCTGGAAGACGAAGGAGACCATCCGGTAGAGCTCCCGGCTGTCGAGCTCGCGCAGATCGACGCCGCCCAGGGCGACCGATCCGTGGGTCGGGTCGAAGAATCGCGGCAACAACTGGACCAGCGTGGACTTTCCGCTTCCCGACGGCCCGACGATCGCGGTGACCGTTCCCGGTTCGAGCACCAGGTCGATCCCGCGCAGCACCTCGTGCTCGGCTTCATAGCCGAATCGCACGTCGCGCAGTTCCACCCGGTGGCCGCGTGGTGCGACCGGGTGATCGGGCTCCGGTAGCACCGGCGCGTCGAGGACGTCCCGGATCCGGCCGACCGCGCGCCCGGCGGCCTGCATGTCGTCGAAGCCGTGGCCGAGAGCCGCCACCGGCGCGGTCAGGCCCAGTCCGAGCAGCAGGAAGGGCAGCAGATCGGCCGGGTCCATGCCGCCGTTCGTGATCAGCGCCGCGCCGCCGACGAGCACGACCAGCAGCACGAACGGCGGCGACAACACCAGCTGCATCGCGGCGGCGATCCGGGACAGCCCCTGCACCCAGCGGTGGAAGGTGTCGACGAAGTCGTCCGCGGCGGTGCGGAACTTGCGGTGGGCGCGCCCGGATCCGCCGAACGCCTTGACCACCGAGATGCCCTGCACGAACTCGACGACGGAACTGGAGATCCGCCCCATGGCCGCGTCGAACTCCTGCTGCTCGCCCAGCCGGGTCGGCGTCATCATCAACGGGACCATCGCCACGGCGAGCGCCACCGGGATCAACGTGATCAGCGTGAGTCGCCAGTCGATGGTGAACAGGTAGATCAGCGACGCGAGCGGCACCACGAACGCGGAGACGAGTTCGCCGGGGGCGTGCGCGATGAAGGGGTGCACGGCGCTCACGTCCTCCCCCACCACCTTGGCCAGTTCGCCGGTTCGCCGCCGGGAGAACCAACCGATCGGAACGCGCCCCAACCGTGCGGCCAGTTCCCGACGGAACATCAGCTGCACCCCGCCGTCGAGGATGTGCCCGATCCCCGACGACGCCGCCGTGAACACCAGCCGGACCAACATGCCGCCGGCGCCCGCGATCACGACCATCCGGACGTGATCACGATCGGTCGGGCCGGGCGACAGCAGGGAGCGGCCCAACTCGACGACCGCCAGCAGCGGCGCCAAACCCGCGAGCGCGCCGACGACCTGCAGGACGACAACGGCGGCGAAGCTCCATCCGTACGGGCGCAACAACCGCACCAGGCTCTTCCCCGCCGCCGCGTCGGCCTCCGGCGGGGATGGCGGGGATGGCGGGGATGGCGGCAGGGCCGCCGGCGGCGGTATGGACTGCGCCTCCGCCTGGGCGAGGTCGGTGGCCTTCATCGCTCTCCCGTCTGCGCCGTCAGCGCGGACTCCGGTCCAGGGCGCGGCCCGATCGACTTTCCGAACATGTTCCGAAAGTAGCATCGAGCCTCTCCCGTGTCGACCACGAGACCCGAGCCCACCCCGACGGCACGAGGAAGGAGGGGCGAGGCGCGTCCGCGCAACCGGCGCGCCGGCCGACCCCGGAACCCGCCGACGCACGGACCCTCGCGGCCCACGATCCGCAGCGCGACCCTCATTCGGCGCCGACCGAACCCTGGCGGTGCGTCAGCACGTTGACCACCCGGCCGTTGGGGTCGCGGACGAAGAACCGGCGTACTCCCCACTCCTCGTCCTGCAAGGGGTGCACGATCTCCGCGCCGCTCGCCCGTACCGCCGCATGGACCGCGTCCACGTCATCGACCTCGACGCTCACGTCGGGTACGACCGGCGCGGTCTTGTCGTGGGTCATGAAGGTGATTTGCGCGGTGGGGTTCGACGACGAGGCGAGCGTCATCACCCAGCCTTGGTTCATCACCTCCTCGAAGCCCAGGAGGCCGTAGAAGTCCCGGCTCTCCGCCATGGCCTGCGAGGGAAAATCGGGCATCACGCGGCGAATGGACATGGGCAGCTCCTGGTGACGGGCCGGTGGGCAGCGAAGAACCACCCGTCGGCGGGCGGACACCGACGAGGGTGCCCGAAACCGCCACCGCGGTCTTGTACAAATGGGAACGCCACGCCGAACGGCCGACGACGGCCCGTTCCCGGCGACGGCCCGTCCGGCAGCCGCCCGGCTTCGACGGCGAGCCGCACAAGACGCGCCGTCGAACCGGTCGTCATCGGTCGGCCGTGTAGCGCTCCCAGGGACGGCCCAGGCCCCGGCCGCGGCCCCACCCGCTCGACGGCGGCCGCATGCCTGTCGGCCGACTGCCCGCCCGGCCCGCGCACGAAGCCGGCGCCGCCGCGTGCCGCGCGCTGTTCCGACCGGCTCCACACGAGACCGGCAAAAGCGTCCTTCTCCTTCATGGCCGATTACTCCATGACGGGCTTGTTCGATGCCCGGGCCTTCCCTCGCCGGGGAAAACTGCGTGCCGTGTCCGTTCGCACCGGGAAAGAATCGGCGCATGGTGGACATGCGAGCGTTCCGGGATGCGGTTACCGGCTGGGCGGCGGGCGGCCCCGGCGGGCCTGCGGGTGAGTTGGCCGTGCGACTGCGCGTGCGGACCGCGGTGTTGCTGGAAGGGCCGAGTGATCTCGCGGCCGTCGAGACGCTGGCCGCGCGGCGCGGCCGGGACCTGTCCTCCGAAGGGGTGTGCGCGCTGCCGATGGGCGGGGCGATGAGCGTCGGCCGGTACGCGGGCCTGCTCGGGCCGCCGGGGCTGGGGCTGCGCCTGGCCGGACTGTGCGACGAGGGCGAGCAGGGCTTCTACGACCGCGCTCTCGAGCGGGCCCGCGCACCGCGCCGCGGGTTCTTCGTGTGCGTGTCGGACCTGGAGGACGAACTCGTCCGCGCGCTGGGCGTGGCACGGGTCGAGGAGATCCTCGCGGCCGAGGGCGACCTTCGGGCCTGGCAGACCTTCGTGAGCCAACCCGCACACCGGGACCGGCCCTCGCACCAGCGGCTGCGGCGCTTTCTCGGTACGAAGAAGGGCCGCAAGATCCGCTACGGCCGGCTGTTGGTCGAGGCCCTCGACTCCGAGCGGGTACCCGCTCCCCTCGACGATCTGCTCGCGAGCCTGTGACCGGGGCACCGATCGAGACCGGCGGCGGCGGCGCGGTGGCGGCGGTCAGTTCGAGAAGTCGGGCCGGTAGGGGCTGTGCATGGTGAGGAAACGGATGTCCAGATCGGACTGGAGATAGTCCATGCGGCTCTCCCAGAAGGCGCTCATCCGGGGGAGCGCCAGGTGGGCGTCGAGATCGGCCTGCGAGCGCCACGCCTCGTAGAAGACGAAGACTCCGGGTTCGTCGCGGTCCTCATGGAAGTGGTATTCGAGGCAACCGGGTTCCGCTCGTGTGGGCTCGACGAACGAGAGCAGGAGCTGCTTCAACTCGGCGGCGCGTTCGGGCTTGGGCCGGGCGGTGCCGACGAGGGTGAGCGGCTGGGGCATGGGATTCTCCTCCAGAAGGTAAGACGAAGTTCGTACCTAGTGCCCGGTGGACGCTAGCAAGGCAGTAGGTATGATGCAAGCCGTACCTGAAAGAGAGGTGGCCGCATGCCCGACGACGAAGGTCATCCGGACGTCGAGGAGATCGAACTCGGCCGGGTGCTCTCGGCGCTGGCGGACCCGCTGCGTCGTCGGGTGGTGCGCGAATTGGCCAACGAGCCCGATGCCACGGCGCGGACCTGTAGTTCCTTCGGGCTGCCGGTGTCCAAGGCGACCCTGACGCACCACTTCCGCACGCTGCGCGAGGCCGGGTTGGTCCGTCAGGTCGACCGGGGCAACAGCCGCATGGCCAGCCTGCGTCGAGCCGACGTCGAGCGGCGATTCCCGGGGCTGCTGGACATCATCGCTGCAGAACCGCAGGACTGACCCGCGGCGCGCCCCACGACCCGGGGCCGGCTCCGTACCACCGGGCCGACCCGCGTGGCGGGCCGCAGTCCGCGGACTTCGTGGTGGCCGCGGCCGCCATGCGGGACGCCTACCGCCGGGTCGTCGTGCAGCGCTCGTACCTCGACCTACCCGCTCGTGCCGTCGTGACCTCGTTTATTTGGCGGGCGTGGCGTATTCGTGGATGTTGCCGGCGAAGTCGAAGACGACCGCGGTCTCGTCGCCGACGACCCACGCGTCGTGGCCGGGATCGCAGACGAAGACGTCACCCGCGCCGAGATCCTTCTCCTCACCGTCGTCCATGCGGATGTGCAGATGCCCTTGGGCCACGTAACCGTTGTGGTGGAACTGGCAACTGTCGGTCCCCGCGATGGGTCCGACATCCTGCGACCACCGCCAGCCCGGCTCGAATCGGGCAACGCCGAAATCGACGCCTTCCAAACTGACTACGTCGAGGTGACCGTGCGGCATGTCGCGGCTCTCGTCGGCCTCGTTGATCGAACGCACAGCAAGCATGGTGAATCATCTCCTTCGGAGTCCACCACTTCCATCGTGCGCCTCATCGCGAGCGAACGCGAACGGAATCCCCGAACCGCAACCCGGGGCACCCATACGGGTGAGGACCCCTGGCCGGCGGGTCCGGCGGCGGGCCGGGAGTGCGGTGCGCGCGGTGGTCGGCCGCTTTGCGCGCGGGGGCCGTCTGCGAGGGAGCGGCACGGCAGCATGAGGAGCGCCGAGGGCCGCGGGGACGGCGCCGGCTCGGGAGAACGAAAGGTGACGGCAGATGCCCTACGGGATCATCCTCTTGCCCGACACGCGGACATCGGCACGCCTGGTGGCGTATGCCCGCTCCATTGCCCACGATGTGCCCACGATCATGTGTGTGGACGAAGTGCGCCGACCGCACCTGACGTTGCTGCACGTCGACTGTGGTCGGGCGGAGGCCGCCGAGCTGTGGGGGCGTACCTGCGCGACGGTCCCGGCGGAGTTGCCGGTGGTGTTGTCCGGTACGCAGATCGCCGCGTTCGCGACCGGCGACCCCTACGTGCCGCAAGGCGGTGTGTACGTCGGGTCGGAGGCGCTCCGCAGCGCCGACCTCGACGCGGCACACCGCGAAGTGCTCGGGCACGCCCGCGAGTTGTCACTGGGCACGCTCACCTCGGCGGGCGCGGACTATCGCCCGCACGTAACCCTGGCGGTGCTCGAGACGAGCGACCACGTCCTGGTGCCGGTGCCGCCGCAGGAGTTGTCGGTCCCGTTCACCGGCCGGCTCGCCTGGGGAGCCATGGGACCGTACGGGACCTTCCCGGACATCATCGAAATCCGGAACACCGCGGCCACATGAGCGAACTGCGCGGTCGTCGCCGATGATGACGCGGCGGCGAGGGCGCCCGGGGGCTTCGGCGATTCGGGGTCGGTCAGCGCAGTACGGCTGCCAGCAGGTCGGTGCCCAGAGTTGTCACGTCGGGCAGGTTGAGGGTGTAGCGGACGTAACGGCCCTGGCGTCGGGCGGTGAGCAGACCCGCGCGGCGTAGGACGGCGAGGTGACGGGACACCTCCGGGGCTGACAACTCCCAGACGTGGGCCAGTTCGCCGGTGGTGTGCGGGCCGCGGGCCAGGGTGCGCAGCAGGCGCAGTCGTACCGGATGGGCCAGTGCCTCCAGGCGCAGGGTGACCGTTTCCAGTGGCACCGGTTCCGAAGGGCCCGACTCGGCCACGGGGTACTGCACCACCGGATGCCACCCGGGCGCGTGGACCACGACTAGGTGCGGGCGGTTGAAGACGGTGGGGATGAAGGTGACCCCGGTGTCGTGCGCGGTGGTCGCCTTGTCCTGCAGCTTGTCGATGACGATGCGGTCGCCGTCCGGTGCCAGCGCGATCGCGCCGGAGACCGATGCGAGGGCCGACCCGATGCCCTTGCGCTTCAGCAGGTCGTTCTTCAGGCGCAGGTCGGTGGCGAGTTGTACGGCGACGCCCGACCAAGCGGCGTCGAAGAAGGCCTCGGCGCACTGTTCGAGGGTTTCGCGCACCCACACCCGCACGGTGGCCGGGTCCGCGAGCAGCCGTTCCGCGAAGGCCTCCTGTCGTGCGCCGCGGGCCTGGGCCAGATCCAGGGCACGTTCGCGGGCGGTGGCGTCGGTGAGCGGCGAGGGCGCGACGAAGCGGACCCGGTTGCCGCCGCATGTGGTGACGAGTGCGGCGGTCACATATCTCTCGTCGTCGATCCGGTCCACGTCGCGCAGCTCCTCGGCGAGGGTCGGCCGGGGCCGGGCGGGGATCAGGAAGTCGGCCTGTGAGGAGCGCCAGAGGAAGTCCGCCTCCCGCAACCGTTCGGCGAGTTCCGGTGACAGCCCGGCCCAGACGTCCCCGGCCCAGGCGGCGAACTGCGGATGATGTCCGGGTTCGGCCAGCACGTGCAGCATCGCGGTCAGTTCGGCCAGCGGGGATGCGGCGAACCGCACTCGCTCGGACGGCAGGCCGCTGATGTCGATCCTCAAGGTCACCCCCTCATCATCACCGACCGTCCGACCGGCGACGGCGTCGATTGACGGTGTCCGTCAACCGACGCGGGCGAACCCGGCGGCCGAAAGCACCGTTGTCGCCATGCCAACCACCAGCAAGATCCGGCCCCGCGCCCTCGTCCGTGCCTCCGGAGGCCCCCGCTACGCCGTCGCCCTGGCCGTGGACGCGCTCGGCACCGGCCTGTTGCGGCCTTTTCTGCTGCTCTACGGGATGACGGTGCTGAGGTTGTCCGCTCCCGCCACCGGTATCGCCATGACGGTCGGCGTCGTCGTGGGCCTGGTGTGCATGCCCGCCGTGGGTCGATGGCTGGACCGGGGCGCACGCAGCACGGTCGTGGCGGCGTCGATGCTGGTGCGGGTGCTGGGAGTGGCGCTGCTGTTGGCCACCCCGGCGGGGCAGGTCTGGGTATTCGCGGCGGCGGCGCTGTTCCTCGGCATCGGCAACCAGGCGTGGCCGGCCGCCCACGCGGCTCTCGTGGCCACGATCGCCCACGGCCGGGAACGCGACGCCGCTCTCGCGGCGGGCCGTGCCCTGCGCAACGCGGGCCTGGGGGTGGGCGCGCTCCTCGCCACCGTGTGCCTGGCGGGCGGAGCCACCGCCTTGCAGGCACTGGCCGCCGTCACCGGGCTCGCCTATCTCACGGCGGCGGCCCTGGCGTGGTCGGTCCACCTGCACGCACGTCCGGCCGCCACCGCGGTCGAGGACCGGGACGAGGGGTCCGCTCCCCGTATGCGCGCCGTGTTGGCCGCCAACGTGGTGTACGTCTTCTGCCTCAACGTCCCCGAGATCGCCCTCCCGCTGGTGCTGGTGACGCAGTTGCACGCATCGCCCGTGTGGTCGGCGGCCATCTTCGTGGCCAACACGGTGCTGGTGGTCACGCTGCAGGTTCCGCTCACCGTACTGATGTCCCGGTTCTCCCGGCGCACCGTGCTGGCCCTGGCCGGTGTCGTACTCACCGCGTCCTACCTGGGCTTCCTCGCGGTCACCTCACTGGGGCACGGCTGGGCCGCCCCGGCCGTCGCGGTGATGTCCGTGGTCTGCACCGTCGGCGAGATCCTCTACGCCGGCAGTGCCACCGCCCTCGTCACCGCCCTCGCCCCGGCCCACGTCCTGGGACGATCCCTCGCCCGCTTCGAACTCTCCACGGGCTTCGGCCTCGCCGTCTCCCCCGCGGTCTTCACCGCTCTCGCACCGCACGGTCCGGCCGCGCTCTGGGGCAGCCTGGCCGCTGCGACGCTCCTCTCCGCGTCCGCGGTTGCCACCGAGAAGGACGAAGGAGCGCTTCTCGGCGAAAGCGCCCACCGGGCGCGAGCGGCCTCGTGAACTCGGGGGCGTCGCCACCGGTGATCCGCCGCCGAGCCCCGGTCCCGTGCCACCCGTGCATACGCCGAACCGGCGCTCCCCCGGATCCGCGGCGCGAGGGCCGGGTCCGGCACGACGAAGCGGCCCGGCGCCGAGGCCGGCAACCGACGACGAGCGGTGCCGGCGGCTCTCCGGGCCATGCCCTCACCGGCGGCGCCACGCGATCGTGGTGAACGGCGGTGGCCAAGGATGCGGATAGGGCGCGGCATCGCGCCCCCACCCGCCGGCTGCGCAACATCCTCCGCGGCCGGCACACCCGGCCACTCACCGCCGCATGTACCTTCCCCGGGACCCGCCGGCCGGCGGGTCCCGGGCGCCCTCGTCGACAGCGGCCTCGAGAGTTTCCTCCGCAACGCGGCCGACCGGATACCTCGGAACCCGCGCAATGGCCGATCCGGCCGGGCCCGGCTGCCCGACCGGGCGAACCGCGCAGGCGGGGTCCCTGCCGACGACTCGGGGTTCAGTTCTTGTGGGGATCGTGGGCCACGACGCAGAACGGGTGGCCGTCCGGGTCCTCCAACACCACGAAATCCGGGTCGTCCGGATAGTCCCACTCGGGTCGACCGGCACCCAGCCCGATCAGGCGTTCGACCTCGCCGGCCTGGTCGTCCGTGTACAGGTCCAGGTGGACCCGCACCGGTTCGACGCGCTCGCGCACCTCGCCGAGTTGAAGCGAGAGGGCGTGCCCGCTCCCGTCCGGTTCGACCAGGACGACGAAGTCGGTGTCCTCGGCGACCCGATCACGGGGGCGAAGCCCGAGCGCGGACGTCCAGAATTCGATCGCTCGCGGCAGATCGGTGGTGGTGATGACCGTACATCCCATGCGTAGCGTCATGTCCTTGCCGCTTCCCACCGACGATCGTTCGATTCCCCGCCCCCGTCGCGGGTAACGGCACCGCCGACGGCGATCACCCTCGCGACACGGAGCGGCCGGCCATGCCTTCCAAGAGCACCCCATCCCCCGGCTCGACCAAGACGGCCGAGACGAGGCGCGAGCTCGTCGGCGCGGTGCTCGCCGAGGCGGGCACGACATACGCCCGACAGGCCGGCATCCGCCTGACGAACAAGCCCGCGCCGCTGTGGCGGCTGCTCGTGCTGAGCAACTTGATCTCCACGCGCATCAAGGCCGATATCGCGGTGCGCGCGGCGCGGGAACTGATCGACGCGGGCGGCGGCACACCGAAGGGCATGGGCGACCTGACCTGGCAACAACGGGTGGACGCGCTCGGACGGGCGCATTACGTGCGCTACGACGAAGGCACCGCGACACGGCTCGGCGAATGCGCCGACCTGGCCCGCGACCGTTACGCGGGCGACCTGCGTCGCCTGGCGCGGGACGCCGGCGAACGCCGCGAACGAGTGCTGGAACTGTTGCGCGAATTCCCCGGCATCGGCCCGTCCGGCGCCTTGATCTTCTGCCGTGAGGCCCAGGAGGTGTGGCCCTTCCTGCGCCCGGTTCTGGACGAGAAGGCGCTCGCGGGGGCAACTCGTGTGGGCCTGCCGGAGACCGCCACCGCGTTGGCCGAACTGGTCGACGGCGACGACTTGGCGCGCTTCGCGGCGGCATTGGTACGCATCGACCTGAACCGCGACCTGGCGGCGAAGGTCACCGCGTCCGGGTAGGGACACCGGCGCGTCGTCGTAGGAAACGGGCGGAAGAGTAGATATTTCGTTGTACGAGCCGATCCGCCCTGCGCATGAAGACCGTTGCCGGTGGAAACGGGACGCTGGAGTTCCCCTCGATCACTCGAAAGGAAAGAACCATGAACAGCAAAAAGAGGTTCGCCGTACTCGCCACCGCCGCAGCGCTGTTGACGGCGCCCGGTCTGGCGGTGAGTCAGGCGGTGGCGACGACGGGACCGGCGACCGGCCCCGCGGCCGCCGCCCCCTCGGTCGGCCCCGGCTGGCACCACGTGCAGGACTTCGCCCCCGAAGACCTGGGCGGCTGCCACACCAGGGGCCAGTGGTACCTGGACAACGGAGCCAACAGGTACGAGTGCCGACCTGCCGGAGTCTGGCAACTGTGGGTGCTCACGGACTCGTGAGCCGCCCCTCGGACGGGACCTCGGCGGCGCTTTGAAGCCACCGCCGTGGGTCCCGTCCGGGGATCCCGCGGCCGGCCCCCTTGACCTTGACACCGTGACAAGGTCTTGACTACGGCCGAGGAGGTGGTCCCGATGACCTTGCCGAAGCAGGAGGCGGATGTGCCGCGCGTCCTTCGGGCGCTGGAGGACGGCCGCTCCCCGGTGCGGCTGCGGGCGGCGATGGTCGCCGGCACGACCCCGGACCCGCGTTTCGTGGACAGGCTCGTCGAGCGATGCGCGATCGAGCCCGATTTCCAGGTGCGCGAGATGCTCACGTGGGCACTCACCCGCCACGCGTCGACGAGGACGGTCCCGGCACTTGTCGGTGAACTCGGCTCGGAGCGGGCGCAGGCCCGGAGCCAGGCGCTGCACACGCTGTCCAAGATCGGGGATCGCCAGGCGTGGCCGGCGATCACCCGGGCACTTCTGTCCGACCCGGACGACGAGGTGGCGCGAAGCGCTTGGCGGGCGGCGGTCGCACTCGTGCCAGAGGGTGAAGAGCCCGCGTTGGCCGCGGTATTGGCAACCCAACTCGGGCGCGGCGGGCGTGAGATCCGGCTGAGCCTCAGTCGGGCGCTGATCGCGCTCGATGAGGCGATCGTGCCGACCCTGCGCGCGGCGATGACGGATCTCGACCCCGACGTGCGCCGGCACGCGATCGCCACGGAGCGGCTGTTGCGCGACCCGGACGCGGGATTCGAGTTCGCCACCGAGGAGGCGAAGCGTGTCGTGGCACTCGGCAGGGCCGGCCAGAAGGAGTGACAGGCCGTGTTGATCGGTGATGTGGCACGACGGTCCGGGGTCAGCGCCCGCATGCTCAGGCATTACGAATCGCTCGGGTTGTTGCGGCCGACGGGTCGTACCGAAGGCGGTTATCGCGAGTATTCGGGGGAGGACATCCGGCGCATCTTCCACATCGAGAGCCTGCGATCACTGGGGTTGTCGCTGCGTGAAGTCGGGTCCGCGCTGGATGATCCCGGCTTCCGGCCCGCGGATCTCGTCGACGACCTCGTCCTCCGGACGCGGGAACGCATCGCGCGTGAGACGGCGCTGCTGACGCGACTTCGTCGGATCGAGGCCGCGGAACCCGTCGGCTGGGAGGACGTCCTCCAGGTCGTCGCACTCCTCCAGGCCCTGGGGTCGGAGAGCGCCGGGAAGCGCCAGCGCGCGGCGTTGGCCTCGGCCGAAGAGGTTCCGGTGCCGGTGGAAGCCCTCGTCGAGGCGGCGTTGAGCGAGACGGACCCGAACGTCGCCGGGGCCCTTCGATGGGCCTTGGCTCGATCGGGCGACGGCGAATGGGCGCAACCACTGGCGCAGGGCCTCGACTCACCGGCGGCCGAGGTGCGCGAACGTGCCGTCCGGGCCATCGCCGAGATTCCCGACGACGAGGCGTCCGCACTGCTGCGGGACGCCCTCACGCACTCCGACCTCGTGGTCCGCAGGTGTGCGGCTCTGGCGCTCGGTCCGCGCGGAGTGGCCGACGCGGTCCCGACGCTCGTGGACATGATCGTCCATGACACGAATGACGTCGAAGCGGCCGATGCGCTGAGCGCGTTGGCGAGTCGTCCCGCGTTGGCGGACGAGATCGCCACCAGGCTCGTCGACTGCCTCGCGCAGGGCACCGCAGCAGCGTCCGCACGTCGACGGCTGACCCAGGCACTTGCGGACATCCCGGGATCCACGGCGTCCCGCGCCCTGGCGGATCTGTCCCGTGACGAAGACCGTGCGGTCGCGCTCACGGCGGCATACATCCTCACGCTGCGCGACGCGTGATGACGGCTGCTTCCCGGGGGCCGTGCCCGCGTCCTCCATCGCCGCTGCCGCCGGATAATTGAACACGTTCAAATCCTCTGACATGATGCGTCGTGGTATCCGGGGAATGCTCCATGAGGGGACCATGGCATGACGAGTTCGCTGCTTCGGCCCAGGCGCCGAATCCACGAGGACACCGTCGATCGGAGAGTGGTCGCGGGAAGCACGGCGCCGACGCGGATCCTCGACTGGCCGGACCGGCGCGTGACCGCACTGGCCGAGCGCGCCGCGAACACGGCGTCGGCCCGGCACCCGGAAAGCGTCGAGAACCCGGGAAAGGTCGAGAACCCGGTAAGCACCGAAGGCACGATGAACGCCCAGGATCCGAGCATCGCCGGGGATGCCGTCCGTCGGGTACAAGTCCTGCGTACAGCCCATCGTTTGATCGCCACAGCCGTCCGACCCGTGTACTCCGTGCAGGACGAACGGCCCACGTCGCAGGTGCTGCGCCTGGGTCGCGGATCGTGCAGCCAGCGCCTGGCCGTACTCGAAGCCGTGGCCCGCGCGTCCGGAGTGGCCACGCGGGTGCGCGGTCTGCTCCTGGACGGGGCGTTCTGGTATCCGAGGTTCCCGCACCTGCGTCGGATCGTCCCGGACCAAGTGGTGCTGGCCTGGCCGGAATTCCACCTGACGGGCCCGTCCACCGGCGAGCACCCCATGGCGCACTGGTTGACCGTCGCGGAACTCTTCGGCAACCTCGACGAGTTGAGCAACGGTCCTGGTGGCGGCTTCACCAACACCGGCCCGGAGACCCTCTTCGAGGCGCTGTCCAGGACGGCGATCGACTGGGACGGGACGACGCTGTGCCCGACCACCGATGCCCGCACCGCGTGCGACCTCTCCGGCTATGTCCTGGCAGACTTGGGCCACTTCGGCTCGCGCGACGAACTCTTCGCCCGACACGGCCAGACGTTGTGCCGCGTGGCGCGACTCGTCGCGGAACCCGTCCTCGGCCGACACTCGGCAGGGGCCCGGTAGTTCCGTACCGACCCGCCCGATGGAAGGCAGCATGTTCGTCCGGGTGAACCACCTCGTGCCAGGACTTCCGATGGGAGCCGACGAGGGGTGCGTCGGGTCGTGGCTGGTGGCAGGCAATCGGGAGTGGTGAGGAAGCGGCATGTCGATGTGGTTGACCCTGGTGAAGATCGAGCCTGCGGCGCTCGGGGAGGTCGCGGATACTCCGGGGCTGGTCGGCGGGTTGTTCGCCGACAGGGGCCGCAGCGGCTCGGTCGTCTCCGGTTTCCGTCCGCGGGTGGACCGCTACGGATGCGACTATCGCGTGCTGACCATGTCGGCCGAGGGCCGACTGGAGGCCGAGGGCGGTATGGAACGTTGGACCAAGGAGTATCCCTGGTTGGCCAGGGCGGTCGGGTACGGCTGCGACATCGTCGAGGGTGTCGAATTCGCGGGTGAGCCGGCGTACTTCCTGCCTCCGGAGCAGGTGGGGCCGGTGGCGGAGGGACTACGCGACGAGCGGTGGGCCACCGGCGCCGGCGCGTCCCGTCCGTGGAACGGGATCACCGGAGACAACACGTTCGAGGATCTGATCGTGTTCCTCACCGCAGCCGCCACCGAGGGCAAGGCCGTCATCAGCACGGTGACCTGACCACCCTCCGCCCTCCCCGATCCCCCACGCGCTGCCACTACGCGTCGGCGCACGAGCACGCCCCGAAACGCGACGGCGCGGACCTGGTGATCCGCACCGCACAGCGCTGCCGTGCCCGTGGGCAGTACTTCGGTCGTGGTCGCGTCCGAGGACTCGCCGGCGAGAGCGGGTCGGGCAACTCGCGCACCGTCCCGTGCCGTTCGTCCATCGGGAGGGTATGGGGATCGGATTTCGTACCCCAGGGGTTGCGGCTACCGGGCGAGCGGCCACAACTCGGGTCCTGGGTCGGGCGGCCACTCTCGTACCGGCCGGGGAGGCGGACGATCGTTCGCGGGCACGACGTCGTGGCGCCGATCGCGACCAAGACTTGTGGACATCCACCGAAGTCCGACCAGGTCGGACCAGGTCGGACCACGCCAGTCGGTCCCACGCGTGGACGACTCGGCTGATCCGTATCGTCGAAAGCGAGTTGCCATGCCTGTGCACCGGATATCCCGGGTCTATCGTTCGCTCGCCGTCCTGGCCACCGGCACGCTCATCGCGTGCGTCGCCCCCTCGGCGTTCGCCGCCGATCGCTCGGCCGCCGGCGATAAGCCCGGGCCGGGGATCCGGCAGGTAGCGGAAGGGCAGGCGTTGAATGTCGTCGCGGGCGTCGGAGGTCTCGCGGCACCCGCCACCGCGGTGCCCGGATTCGCCACGTTCCGGGTGGCCACCTCCGACCCGGGTCGTGGGCATGTGGGGCTGCTGCGACTGAACCCCGGCGTGTCCGTCGAGGCGTTCGTGCCGAATCTCGTGCGGGCACTGTCGCACGATCCGGACGGGATTCGCGACGGCGGCAACGCGGTCATGCGGGAGGCGACGTTCCTCGGCGGCGCGGCGACCGTCCCGGGGCGCTCGGTCTCGTTCGGGGTGACGCTTCGGCCCGGCATGTATTTCTGGGTCGACTTCCTCGACTTCGAGACGGCGAATCCGCCGGGCGTCGAGCGGGTGCGGACGCTGACCGTGGCCGGCCGGCCGGACGCCACGCCCGGCCCCTCGCCCGAGGGCGTGATCGCCTCCATCCGGACGGGGGAGGGACCCCGCTACGTCGCGCCCGACCGGATCCGCTCCGGAGCGCCCCTGTTGGTGGTCAACCTCCTGCCCCGGCAGGTCAACGAGGCCATCCTCTACCCGGTGCCGGCCGGCACGACGAACGAACGGCTCGCCGAGTTCTTCCGCGCCCTGGACCGAGGCGAATGGGGCACACCGCCCTTCGATACGACTGCCGGCCTGGGCATGACCCCGCTGTCCCCCGGCCGCTCCGCCGTCCTCGACGCTCCCCTCGACGCGGGCCGCTACGCGCTCATCACGTGGGTCCACGACATCTCGGACGCCAAACGCCTGGGAGCCAAGGGCATGCACACTCTGATCGAGGTCGAATAGCCACGGAACGTCGCGGTCCCGACGATGTGGCCCCGGGACTCCCGACCCTGGGCCTCGCCCCTGGCGCCCCGACCCTGGGACCCCCGGCGCGGGACTGGAATCCGGGACCGGATCCGACTTCGCCACACCGGTCGGCGCGCCGTTTCCGCCGTGCCGCAGCGAAGGGCACGCAGGGTCGATCGAAGAGCCGATCACCCCCACCGGCGGCCCGGTGCCGCCGCGGAGGGCGCGCGTCGCCGAACATCGCTCGGGGATTCATCTCATGAGCACCCACGACTCGCCGGACACGCCGGATGCGCCTGCCGGGCCGGGTGCATCCGTGACCCGAGGCAATACGTCGGACCCGCGCCGAGGATTGCTGCGCGGCGCGGCGTGACCACGACGCCGGGCCGGCCGCGGTGTACGGCCCGCCGCCGGCAGCACCGGGCGCACCGCCGCCGAACGGGTGGTCCGTCGTTGCACAGACCCGGACCGGGGAACACGGCCGTGGTGAACGAGGTCCCGCCGGGCCCGAGACGCGCCGCCGACGCCCGGCGCCCGGCGCGTTTCGACCACATCGGCACCCCTCGCGCAGCGGGCCCAGCCCAGCTCCGGGGATCCTCCGGGACCGCGTTCCGGTTCCGGGTGGTCCGCGTCGGATTCCTCGTCTCGCCGCCGATGGACTACTCGATGACGAGTTCGACCGGGATGTTGCCCCGGGTCGCGTTCGAGTACGGGCAGACCTGGTGGGTGGCCTCGATCAGCGCGCGTCCCTCCTCCGCGGACAGGTGTTCCGGCAGTTCCACCCGCAGGGTCACGCTGAGGCCGAAGCCGCCGTCGCCGTTCGCGTTCAGACCGACCTCGGCCGTCACCGAGGCGTCTGCGGCGTCCACCTTCTGCCGCTTGGACACGAGCTGCATCGCGCTCGCGAAGCACGCCGCGTAGCCCGCCGCGAACAGTTGCTCGGGGTTGGTCCCCACACCGTCCCCGCCGAGTTCCTTCTGCATGCCCAGCTTGACGTCGAGCTGTCCGTCGGAGCTCACCGCACGTCCGTCGCGTCCGGCGGAGGTGGCGATCGCGGTGTACAGGCTCATGGTCCCGCCCTTTCGAAGAGATAGACAGAGGGGTCTGTCTTGGCGTGAAACGAATGTAGACAGACCTGTCTGGTAAAGTCAAGGTGTGAGTACGACACCCTCCGACCACCGCCGCGAGAGCCCGGCCCGCCGCCGCGTCCTCGACACCGCGACCACGCTCTTCTACGCGGAGGGCGTGCACGCCGTGGGCGTCGACCGGATCATCGCCGAGGCCGGCGTGGCGAAGGCGACGTTCTACAACCACTTCCCGTCCAAGGACGAGTTGGTCCACGCCTACCTGGACGAGCAGTACCGCACGCAGCGCGACGGTGCCGCGGCGCTGTTGGCGGGTTCGACCGACGTACCGCCGCGCGACGTGCTGCTGCGGGTCTTCGAGCTGATGACCGAGATCGGCCGCGAACCCGGCTTCCGGGGGTGCCCGTTCATCAACGCCGCCGCCGAATTCCCGGACGTGTCCCACCCGGTGCGCAAGGCGGTCCTCGACCACCGCACCTGGTTCCGCACAATGCTGACCGACCTGCTGACCGCCGCCGGCGACCCGCACCCCGTCGCGACGGCCGACATCCTGATGCTGCTGCGCGACGGCCTGGCGGTCGGCTGCTACCTGGACGACGCCGACGCCATCCGGCGGATCATCCCCGACGCCCTGAACCGCGTACTCGGCACACCCGGCGACGCGAACCACTGACCGACGGCGCGGCGCGGCACGGCGCGCGGCCCCCGACGCACACACCGGCGCGGCAGGTTCGGCCCCCGAGCGCCCCGGCTTCCACCCGGTCGACACCGGCACTCCGAGCCCGACCGTGACGCGGTACGTCTTCTACGCGGGGGCGGTCACCCGCTCGTGAGCTCGGCCATCAACCGGACCGCGACGGGTACCGGCGTGCCGTGCCGCGTGGCCGTGCGCAACAACGCGCCTCCGATCGCGTCGAGTTCGGTGGGACGGCCGGTCTCCGCGTCGCGTTGCATGGACGACTTGGTCTGCGCCGGAAAGGAGTCGTACAGCGCCAGGGATCGCGCGGGATCGACCGGCGCACCGCAGGCCGCGCTCACCGCGGCCGCTTCCTCGACGAGAGCGACCAACTCCGCCCGGCGCTCGGCCCTCACCTCGCCGATGGTGAGCCCGTAGCGGGTGGTGAGCAGCGCAAAGGGCGCGAGGAAGGCGAGTTTTGTCCACAGGGCGGCGGTCTCGTCCGCCACCGTGCGCGTGCGCACGCCGGCATCCGTGAGCACGGCCGCCAGGGGAGCGAGTTGCTCCCGCGATCCGGCCAGGTCGATCTCCGTGAACGGGCTGCCGTGTTCGATGACGCCCGGCGCGATGCGCGTCGACTCGACACGGATCACGCCGGGTGCGACGACGTTCCGTTCGCCGAAGTACCCACGCAGTACCGAGGGGTGCTCGATGCCGTTGAGCAGTGGCACGATCAGGCCGTTCCCGACCGCCTGCGGCGGTATGCGTTCCAGCGCGCCGCTCAGCGCGGTGTGCTTGACGGTGATCAGGCACAGGTCGACGGGATCGCGCAGTTCGGTATCCGTCTCGACGTGCGCGGTGAAGTCGCCGAACTGCCCGCTGCACACCCGAATCCCGCTTCGCCGCATAGTCTGTGCGGTCTCCTCCCCCGCGACACAGATCACCCGGTGACCGGCCCGGGACAAGAGCGCGGCGAGCAGGCCGCCCACTCCTCCCGGCCCGAGTACCGCCACGGTCCACGGGCGCGCGCCGGCGTGTTCGTTGTCGGAGGGAGTCGAAGCGGACACGGGATATTCCTCTCGATGGCGGTCGGGGTCGGCACCTGCTCCACCGGGCTCTCCCGTCCGGACGGGGGCGCGTGGGTGAGAGCAGGTTGCCGCCCGGATCGATCATCGAACCGGGGCACTTCCAAGTCAATCCTCGGGTTTTATGCCAACTACCCAAGCGTTACCTTAAGTCCATGACTCTCGATGATCTGCGTGTCTTCGTCGCGGTGTGCCGAGCCGGGAGCCTGAGCGCCGTCGCCCGGGAACTCTCGTGCACACAGTCGGCGGTGAGTCAGCATGTGAAGCGGCTGGAACGGGAGACGAAGCTACAACTCCTGGAACGCCACCCCCGCGGCGTCGCCCCCACCGCGGCGGGACGCCTGCTGCAAGCGGCCGCCGCCGACGGCATCGCCGGCCTGGACGTGGCCCTGCGTCGCCTCGACGAACTGGCCCACGGCGAGGCCGGATCGGTACGGGTCACGACGGGCGCCACCACCGTGCGGCACTTCCTGTCCGGGGCCGTCGTCGCCTTCCGCAGCCGATACCCCAAAGCCAGCCTGGAGTTTCGGACCGAGACCTCCAGTCGCAGTTGCTTCGACGCGCTCGCCTCCAACACCCTCGACCTGGCCTGGATCACCGTCGGCGGCCCGATCCAGGGCATCCAACAACGCCGCGTCGCCGAACTGCCCTGGGTGTTGGCCGTCCGCGCCGACGATCCGTTCGCCGACCGCACCCACATCGACACCGCCGAGCTCGTCGGCATCCGGCACATCAGGCTTCCGGAGGACTCCTCCTCGCGGGCGCACCTCGACGCGGCCTTCGCGAGGCTGGGCATTCACGTCACATCCGACACCAGCGTCGCCGACTGGGACACCGCCATCCTGCTCGCCGAACTCGGCCTCGGACACGCCGTCGTCCCGGCCCTCCCCGACCAACGCGGCACCGACGGAACCGGCCCGATACGTTTCCTCCCCATCCCCGACCTACCACCCCTGTCGGTCGGCTGGGCCGTACGCCGCTGGGACAACCTCACCCCCCTGGCCCGAGCCTTCGCCGACAGCGTCGCCCTCGACGGCCCACGGTGACGGACGAGCCGGCACGGTGCTCGCCGTGGCGGCCGGCCGGACGGCGATTCTCGATCGGGCGAACACCTGCGGCTGTCGTGGCGCGTCGGCTGTCGACGATCGCTTGAGGAACCGGGGCGGGGCAGGGACGGGTTCGGCCGCGTCGGGCGTCGGTGAATTCCGGGCTCCTCGAGGATGTGCCGATCTCGGGCTCGTGCAGGAACGTCGTAACGCTCACGCCGCCGCTCGCGCATGGGTGGCCGGTGGCTCGGGTGGATGCGGGACCGGTCAGGGACTGCCGGCTCAGGCGCCCGGGACAGCGCGAGATCGATGGTGAATGGCAGATGCCGCGATCCGGACTCGGATCCGAATCCGAATTCGGGTCGAAGGGTGAATCCGGGACCGGCCCCGAGGGCCGCGTGTCGTCTCGGTACGTCCCCCACCACCGCTCCACGCACAGCAAGGCAACCGCAATGATCCGCACCGAACGCTGCCACGGGCCATCCCTGCCCCGCCCCGTCGGCCGTCCCACCGAGACCACGGGCAGCACGGACGATACGGACAGTACGGGCAACGCGGGCACCATCAACAGCACCGGAAACGCCGGGAGCACCGGCACAACGGCGACTCGCTCGACCCGGCCCCGTGTCCACGACTCGCACCCGCCGCCTCGCGGGCCGACCTCGCCGCTGCCGGAGGTCGAACTGCCGGCGACACCCCTGGCCCGCCTCGAACACGTCGTCGGCGCGGAACGGCTCGCCGAGGTGCGCGGCGCACTGCGCGAGGCCCGCGAGCGCCTCGACGGGCGCGAGGTGTGGCACGTGAGTGACAATCCGACGCGCGGTGGGGTCGCCGAGCTTCTCCGCGCCACGCTGCCCCACATGCGCGGTGAGGGCATCGATACCCGGTGGGCCACGATCGAGGGCAGCCGCGCGTTCCGCGCCCTGACCAAGGCGCTCTACTACCGGATGTGCGGCGTCGCCGCGCACGCACACGAGGACCCGCCGACCCCGGAAGGCGGCCGCGCCCTGTACGAACGCATGTCGCGCGCAGCCGCGGAGCGCCTGCTCGGCGTCATGGGCCGACGCAGCGTGGTCGTCCTGCACGATCACCAGACGGCGGGCCTGATCCCGTACCTGCGCGAGGCCGGGTGCACCGTGTTGTGGCAATGCCACATCGGCGCTCCTCTGCATGCCGAACCAGCCGGTCCCGCTTGGCAGTTCCTGCGTCGGTACCTGTCCGCCGCACACGGCTTCATCGCGTCGTACGACGGAGCGCTGCCGGTCGGGCTGCCCGACGTACCGGTCCGCATCCTGTCACCGTCGATCAACCCGCTGTCACCGAAGAACCTGCCGCTGCGTCCCGCCGTGGACACGTCGCGCCTGATGGCGCGGATCGGCGTCTTTCGAGAGCCGAGCGGCGCTGACGCGGATCCGTCCGGTGGTTTCGCCTTCGCCGATCCGCTCCTTCGCCATACCGCGCGGATCGATCGTCACGCGGGTGCGTTGCCGGCCGGCACGCCACTCGTCACGCAGGTGAGTCGATGGGACCGGGTCAAGGACATCCCGGGCGTGATCGAGGCGTTCACCGACCATGTCGACCCGGACTTCGGTGCGCACCTGCTGCTCGTGGGACCACGAGCGGCCGGCGACGCGCAGGCCGAACAGGTGCTCGCGGAGTGCCGCGAGGCCCGCGAACGTCGGCGGAACCGGCCGGGCCGGGTGCATCTGGTCGAGATTCCCACCGATCATCCGACCGAGCACGCGTTGACCATCAACGCCATCCAACGGTGCTCGACCGTGGTGATCCAAAAGAGCCTCGCCGAGGGATTCGGATTGACCGTGTCCGAGGCCGCCTGGAAGGGACGGCCCGTGATCGCCTCGCCGGTGGGTGGAATCCGACAACAGATCCGACACGGCCGATCCGGCCTGCTGCTGAACCACCCGCACGATCTGCCGGGACTCGGCGCCGGCATCGACCGACTGCTCGCCGACCCGGCGTACGCCCGGGAGCTGGGCGACAACGGACGCCGCCATGTGCGCACGAACTTCCTCACGGACAGCGGCGTGCTGGGGTTCGCACGGATTCTCTGCGAACTCCCATAGCAGGCGGCGGCGAACCCCTACCCCGAACGGACCGGACCGCCGCACGACATGGTGCACCGGGCGCACTCCCGAGGTGAACACAGGACCCCGCGCAACGCCATCCACCACGACGTCCACCCCGACACCAAGGACCGATCGCCATGCGAATCCTCGCCCTCGGCGCCCACCCCGACGACGTCGAACTGCTGTGCGCCGGAACCCTCGCGCGCTACCGAGCGCAGGGCGCCCACGTGACCATCGCCATCCTGACCAACGGCGCACCGGGCGCACCGACCGAGCCCCGGGCCACGCCCTCCATCCCGTCCGCGTCCCCGTCTCCGTCCCCGATCGCCCGTGTTCGCGCACACGAGGCCCGCGAGGCCGCGTCCGTACTCGGAGCGGACTCGATCATGCTCGGACTGCCGGACGGCTTCCTCTACGACACCCCCGCGGCCCGCCTACTCGTCGTGGACGTGCTGCGCCGCACCCGCCCCGACGTGCTGTTCGCGCATCACCCCGAGGACTACCACCCCGACCACCGGGCCGCGGGCGCCCTCGCGAGCGCCGCGCGGCTACTGGCTCGCGAACCGGGCCTCGAAACCGGGCACGCCGCCCTCGACACCGTCCCGGCGTTGTTCCGGATGGATACGTTGACCGGCGCGAACGGGGGTACGCCGGACCTGTGGGTAAACATCACCGACACCATGCCGACCAAGGAGGCCATGGTGTCGCGACACGCGAGTCAGAACGACGGCCGCCGCCGGCGCGGCGGCCACGACTTCGTGGACCTCGCCCGACGGCAGTCCGCGCTGCGCGGCCGAGAGGTGGGCGTCGCGTACGCGGAAGCGTTCACCCGTGCCCGCGCCCATCCACCGACGACGACGGCCGACCTCGCGCTGCCCTGGATCACCCCCACACCCGCCACGCATGACCCGCATGACCCGCCCGGAGTCGTCGCGACCGTAGCCGACCGCCGCCCGAGCAGGACGTGAAACCACACGGAGAACGGAGAACGGACAGCCATGCGCATCCGCCCCGAAGCACCCGCTGCCCGCCGCGCGTCGCGCCGACGCCGCCGAGACCGGGAACACCGACCGGGTTCCGGCCGGTGGGGGCTGTACGCCGTGTTCTTCCTCAACGGGACGGTCCTCGCCAGTTGGGCGCCGCGCATCCCGCAGGTCAAGGCCGATCTGCACCTGTCGGACGGACAACTGGGCATCGCCCTGCTCGGCGTCGCGCTCGGGTCGGTACCGGCGATGCCGGCGGCCGGCGTCCTGGTCAACCGATTCGGAAGCCGCCTCGTCACCCGTGTCGCGCTGCCGATCTACGCGTCGGCGGTCGCCCTGCTCGCCCTGGCCGACGGTCTGATATCGCTCACCCTCGGCCTCGCGGTCCTCGGCGCCGCCGTCGGCGCGCTCGACGTGGCCATGAACACCCACGCCGTCGACGGCGAACGCGACGCGGAACGCCCACACATGTCCTCGTTCCACGGCCTGTACAGCGCGGGCGCGCTCACCGGAGCCCTGATCGGCACGGTCGCGGCGGCGGCCGGCGTCCGTCCGGCCACCCAGTTCGTGGTCACCGCCGCCGTCGCCCTGACCGCCTCGGCGCCGGCCGTCGCGGCGCTGCGACCGGCCGTCCACCACGTGCCGAAGGCGCGTACCGAACCCACATCCCGAACCCGACCGGGACTGCGGGGACGCCTGTTGGGGCTCAGCCTGCTCGGGCTGTGCGTCCTGCTCATCGAGGGCGTGGTCACCGACTGGGGCACCGTGTATCTGGCGGATTCCGTCCACGCGGGGCCCGGTGTGTCGGGCGCGGGCTACACGGTGTTCGCACTGGCCATGACGCTCGGACGGCTCTCCGGTGATCGTGTGGCCGCGCGCTTCGGCCCGGTGCGGGTCGTGCGCCTCGGCGCGTTGGCGACCGGATCCGCCGCCGCTCTCGCGATCGCGGCGCCTCACCCATGGGTGGTGGTACCCGCGTTCGCGGCCGTCGGCCTGGGCATCGCCTCGTCGTTCCCGCTCGTGGTGGGCGGCGTCGGCCGGCAGTACCCCGACACCCCCGGCCCCGCCGTCGCCACCGTCTCCACCACCGGCTACCTCGCCTTCCTGGCCGGACCGCCACTCGTCGGCTTCCTCGCCGGCCACATCACGCTGCGCTTCGCCCTGCTCCTGCTGCCCCTGCTCGCGGTCGTCGCAGCTTCCCTCTCCGGACTCCTGTCCGAGAACCGCACCTCCCGGAGTCCCGGGGGCGTCCGGGGCGTTCGCGATTCCCGGAAGACCCCGACGGTTCGGCGACGGGAGGAAACCTCGCCGACGACGGCCTCTGCCACCCGACCGGGTCGCGCGGGCCGTCGTCACCATCGAGAGCACCTGCCGCCAAGACTCGCCTAGGCGCCCAGACACGCCCGCAACTGGGCGGTGGCAAAGGCCTTGCCGCCGAGGTTGTAATTCATGTCGTACGCCTTCATGCACTGCGGCAGCCGCCCGTGCTGCGGCAGAGTGGCGTTCGCCGAAGTTCCCGTGGCCAGCACGAATACGGGTGCCAGGACGGCGGCGGAAACGATCGTGACGATCAAGCGGCGTATTTTCACGAGGAGTTGCATCCTTCCGGTTGAGGATTGGCAGCGGTCGATGCCAGGACGAGGCCCGGATGAGCATCGACCGGGGTACACACCGCCCGTGACGGGCGACGATGCCGAACGGGCCGATCCGGATACCGATCCGGCCCTGCTCCGGCCCCGACCGACGATGCCGGCCGGGGCATGGCCTCGATACCGACGAAAGTTGCCTGCCCCAACCCGAAAGTCGAACCGGACCCGGCCGCGACGCGGAGCGGGCCGTCGTCCCGGGAAGATGTGCGACGCTGTGGTCATGTCAGCACCCCGAGACCTCGCCGAGGTCCGCATGCGGATCGACGAACTCGACTCCGAAGTGGTCCGGTTGCTCGCACAACGTCAGGAATTGGTGCGCACGGCCGCCGGATTCAAGAGCGACGAGCAGGCGGTCAGGGCTCCCGATCGAGTCGAACGCGTCATCGCGGCCGTACGTGACCGCGCCGTCACGGCGGGACTGGCACCCGAGGTGGCGGAAGCCGTCTGGCGGGCCATGATCGCCGCGTTCATCGATCTCGAACTCCACGAACACCGCCGAAGCACCGACGCGGCCGATCCCGTACCCCACCAAGGGCCGTAGGCAGCCCGACACGTCCCCCGGGTCGAGCTTCGCTATTCGGCGACCTGCGTGTACCTGCCCTCTTCGGGGGTCTCCGCTTCCCACGGGGTGCATGCCTCGGAGAGGTCGACGGCCACCCCGGCCGGTTCGAGGGCTTCGCGGAGCCGTCGGACGGCGCCGTCACCGAGGAAGTGGTGACGGACGGTGAGGCGTTCGAGGTGGGTGAGGGGCCGGCCGGCGAGCAGCGCCTCGGCGCCGGTGTCGGAGAGCGTGCCCATGGACAGGTCGAGTGAGCGCAGCCGCGCGACGAGGGGGGCGGCGGCGACTGCCGCCGCGACCTCGTCCTGGATCTCGCTGTTCATCAGACCCAGGTGCCGCAGCGCGGGGTGCCGGGTGCCGTCCAGGAGATCGGCCAGGTCGGCCGGGGTCGCGTCGCCTCCGTACATGTCCACGCCGAGCCACAGGTCGAGGTGGTCCAGGGCGGGGAATTCGCACGCCGCGACCGTCCGGGGCAACTGCGCGGGCATGCCGCCGGTTTGCAGGACGAGCTTGCGCAGCCGCGCGTGCCGGATCGGGCGCAGGACGAGTCCGGGTTCCGCGGTGCGGAACTGGCCGAACCGGTAGCCCAATTCCTCGAGGTTCGGGAATGCCTCCAGGAGCGGTGTGATGTCCTCGGGTGGGATCCACGAGACTTCGTGCTCTTCGCTGGTGATGTCGGCGACGAACAGGTGGCGCAGCGCGGGGAACTTGTCGGCATGCGCGCACAGCAGGCCGATGACGGGTTCCTCGTCGCCGTCCAGGATGTCGGTGGCCCAGTAGCCGATGACCAGCGCCCGCACCTGCGTGGTGTCGACGGTCTTGAGGAAGAGCTCCAGCACCTCCGGGAATTCGAGCTCGGCGTCGAAGTGGGTGGCGATCTTCCAGGCGACCGCTGCGGGTTCGGGGGCGGAGGCGACGAGTTCGGCAAGGTGCTCGTCGTTGTCCGTCTCGAAGGTGTCGATGTCGTCGTCCGCCAGGAACGGATGCACCGTGAGCCCGCCCAACTCGGCGAGATGCTCCCACACACTCATCAGGATCTGCTCCGTTCCCGATCCGCCCTCGTCCCGGCGGAAGCCTACGGACACCCGCCGACACGGCGCGTGCGCGGGGGTCCGGGGCGAGGCGCGCCGACGGATCGGTCGCGTGAGCCGGATCGCCGCGTCGGTCACCGCACGCCGTCGCCCATCGACCGGCCCACCGCTATCGACGCTCGACCCTCAGCAGGCCGGCGATCATTTCGGCGGTCTTCTCCCCCGCGCGCTGTTTGATCAGCCCTTCCTTGGCCGTGCCGCGAACCACGACCCGTGTGGTCTCGGATTCGCTCGTGAGCGCGACGGTCACCAGAACCGGGTTCATCCGCAGATGGCCACCGCCCGTGACCACCCGGATCGTCCGCCGGCCCGGACTCGATTCGCCTCCACCCGGCTCCGGTGCGACACCCACGCCGGCCAGGATGGCCGCGACATGTCGCACGGCGCCGTCGAACGACATCGGCAGATCGAGGGTGACCTCGTGGGAGTTGTTGCGCATCAACGCGACCACGAACCCCACGCCGTAGCGGCGGCGGAATTCGGCATTCACCACCGCGTCCTCGTCCGACATCATCGCCCCTTCGCACCGTCCGGCCCCTGCGTGCATCGCGCCCGGCCCGGCCGTGTGCGGGCGGGTGGCAACCGGGACGACCGGTCGCCTACCACGACTTCGACGAAGACTAGGCCCCGACCCGGCGGTGATCTTTCGCCCCCGGGTTCGCGCCCCTACCTTTGGGATGCTTCCGAAATGCTTCGCGAACCGAGGGGAGGACAGGCCGTGGCCTACATCCAGCGGCACCGATTCAAGCTGATTCCGTGGCCGTGGACCACGATGGCCTGGGTGCGGGTCCCCGAAGGGCTGGAGTACACCCTCTACCAGGTCGGCGACGTCGTCCCGCGCGGGCAGTCGGTCCGGTGCCTCCCGGACGAGTACGCCCGGTGGTACCACGCCTTCGAGACCTTCCAGGGCGAGCTGCGATCGGCCGAGTCCGATGTGCGATACCAGCACGGAATCCGCTATGTGTCACGGCCGTTCGCCGATCGCACGGTCATCCGCCGACACTGGGGCGACCTGATGCCCAACCGCCGCGAGCGCTCCCGCGCCTCCTTCGAACGCTGCGCCGCCCGCATGCGCGCGGCCGACGCGGCGTACGCTCCGATCCGCCTGGTCATCGAGGAGCGATTGGCGGAGGCACACGCGACGGAGACACGTACGCAAGCCCCCGGGGAGTAACCCGGCACGCCCATCGGAGCACGGCCGCCGAGAACGGGTGGAAGCGGCACGGGAGCACGCACAGGTGCGACCCGGTGGGTTGAGGGACGGCCGGGTCGGACCCGGTGACGAGGCTGAGCCGCCAACCTCGCCGATCGGGTCGATCGCATCGGGAGGGCCGGTCAGCGGGAACCGGCCAGAAAGCCCCGCACGGTGGCGACGTACTGCTCGGGGTGGGTCGAGTGCGGGACGTGCCCGGCGCCGTTGAACGTCCGCACCTGCGCGTGTGGGATCGTGTCGTCGAGCTTGCCGACGATCCGCGGGAACCACGGCGGGCTCTCGGTGCCGTATGTCAGGAGCACGGGCGCGGCGAACCCGGACACCCCGGTGAGGTCGAGCCCGGCCCAGTGCGGATCGGCTTGTTCGTCCGAGAACGTGGCAGCGTTGGCGATGAACGTGTCGCGCACCGCATCGGTCAACTTCTCCCACATCCCGGGTCCGAGCGCGACCTCCTCGACGAAGCGGTACGCCCCGCCCCGGTCGTCGCCCGCGCGCAGGCTGTCGACGACCGCGTCGATCCGGCCCTGCATCTCGCGCATCAGCGGCTCGAGTTCCGGATCGCCCGCCACGGTCTCCAGCAGCGGCGGCTCGTGCGCGACGAGGCTGCGGAACCACTCGGGCCGACGCGCGGCCAATCCCAGCGCCGTGGACGCGCCGAACGAGTTTCCGACCACGTGGGCGGGCGCCACGTCGAGCCGCTCCACCAGCGCCGCCAAGTCGTCCTCGTCCTGGGTACGGGAGCCCGCTCCGGCCGGGGCGGTGCTCCTCCCGTGCCCCCGACGGTCGTAGGTCACCACGCGGTACGACGCGGCGAGCGCGGGAACGACCGGGCTCCAACTGCGATGGTCGGTCCACGAGCCGTGAACGAGCACGAGCGGCTCGCCCTCGCCCGCGACTTCGTAATACAGGTCGGCGCCATTCACCTGCGCGCGCGGCATGCCGGTTCTCCTCGCTCGTGCGTTCGCGGCGGGCCCGCCGCTCACTTCGTCCACGAGCCCCTGTCCCGGACTCGAGATTCCCATGCGTCCCGGCAACGGCCTTCCGGCGCCGGCCCGGGGGAAATCCCCGTATCCGGTGCGATATCACCGCGCCACACTGGTCGGCAGGTCTCACGAACGGAAGGAGAAGGGCCTTGACGACGACCCACCGGTACTGGGCCCATTCGAGCGACGGTCGCACGCACGAGGTCCGCCTGAACCAACTCACATACGACGTGTTCGTCGAGTGCGACGCGTGCGGTACGCGCCGCGCGGTGTACCTCATCACGCCACGCCAGGCCGCGGCACGCCACCTCGCCGAGGCGCACGCGGCGTACGACCGCCTCGGAAGCAAGCGCACGGCCGGGTGGTACTCCGGACTCTTCTGGCGCATGCTCGGCTCCGCCTGATCAGGACCACCGACAACCCACCCCGAACGGCCGAGCCGGACGCACGTCACCGTCGCGTGGTACGGATGCGGATCCCTTCGACACGGGTGATCATGAAGACCGCCCGAGGAGAAGGCGGCATATATCCATGATTGTTGCGGAAGGCCTCACCAAGAGGTACGGAGCGAAGACGGCTGTCGACGACGTCAGCTTCGAGGTTCACCCCGGACGGGTCACCGGGTTCCTCGGCCCCAACGGCGCGGGAAAGTCCACCACGATGCGGATGATTCTGGGCCTGGACCGGCCCAGTGCCGGTCGGGTGACCGTGGACGGTCGGGCCTACCGGGACCTGGCCGCGCCGATGTTGGAGGTGGGGGCCCTCATCGACGCCAAGGCCCTGCACGGCGGCCGCACCGCCCGGGACCATCTGGTGGTGCTGGCGAAGTCGAACGGCATTCCGCTCACCCGGGTGGACGAGGTGCTGGACACGGTCGGCCTCACTTCCGTCGCCAGGAAACGCTCCGGGGGCTTCTCCCTGGGGATGGGCCAACGCCTGGGGATTGCCGGGGCGCTGCTCGGCGACCCTCGGGTGCTGCTGTTCGACGAACCCGTCAACGGGCTCGACCCCGAGGGCATCCTGTGGATCCGGAACCTGATGAAGCGGCTCGCCGGCGAGGGCCGCACGGTCTTCGTCTCCTCCCATCTGATGAGCGAGATGTCCCTGACCGCCGACCACCTGCTGGTCATCGGGCGCGGAAGGATCCTCGCCGACACGGGCGTGGCCCGGTTCATCGCGGAGAACTCGATCAGCCATGTGAAAGTGCGCTCGCCGCAGGTGGATCGACTCGCCCGGCTCGCGACGGACGCGGGCTGGCAGGTGACCCGGGATCAGGCGGGGGCGCTGCTGGTCCAGGACGTGAGTACCGACCAGGTCGGTGACCTCGCCGGACACAACGGGGTGTTCCTGCACGAACTGGCGAAGGTCGAGGCCTCGCTCGAGGAGGCGTTCATGCGGCTCACCGCCGACAGCGTCGAGTACCACACCGGCGGCGCACCCCCGGAGGCCGCCGCGACGGTCCCGGGTTGGGGTCCGCCGACCACCGCCGACCGGATCGGATGAGGCCTCGATGACGACGACCACGCCCGCCGCGCCCACCGCCCTCGGGCACGCCCCGCGGCTGACCTTCGCCCGGATCCTGGACTCCGAGTGGGCCAAGATCAAGACCGTGCGCTCGACCATGTGGACGCTGCTCGCCCTGTTCGCGGTGAGCGTCCTGATCAGTTGGGGTATCGCCGCCCTGGCGGCGGGCGACGTGGCCAAGGACGTGGCCGAGGGAAAGGAGAACGACGCTCCCGACCTGCTCACCGTCGGCGTCGCCTTCGGCCAGATCGCCGCCCTGGTGCTCGGGGTGATGTCGATGACGGCCGAGTACTCGACCGGCATGATCCGTACCAGCCTGACCGCGGTGCCGTGGCGCGCCTCGATGCTCGCCGCCAAGGCCCTCGTCCTGGCCCTCGTCCTCTTCGTGGTCGGGGCGGTCACCGCGTTCTGCTGCTACTTCCTGGCCAACCTGATGCTCGACGCCAAGGACGTCGGTGTCGGCCTCGGCGAACCCGGCGTGCTCCGGGCACTGATCGGCACGGGCCTGTACCTGGCCATCCTGGGCCTGTTCGGGATGGCGCTGGGCGTGCTGCTGCGGCACACCGCCGGCGCCATCACCCTGGGCATCGCGCTGATCTTCGTGGTCGGCGGCGTGGTGGGCCTGATCCCCGGCAAGACCGGTGACTGGATCGCCAAGCTGATGCCCGCCAACGCCGGCGGACAGGTCATGGCGGTCGAGGCCGCGGACAAGATGTTCCAACCGTGGACGGGCTTCGCGGTCTTCGTCGCCGAGACCCTGCTCCTGCTGCTCCTGGGCGCCCTCCTCCTGGAGAAGCGGGACGCCTGACCCGGCGGGCCCGTCGTACCCCCGCGTCCCGCGCCCGTGCCGGGCGACCCCGGCGCCGGGCACGTGCACCCCGGCCCACGACGAACACGTCGGAAGGCGTCGACCGCACCGCGGTCGACGCCTTCCCTTGCCACACCGTCGCGGACGCGCGACACGACGCACAACGCATCGGCACACCGCGCCCGGATCGATCGCTCTACTTCGCCGGGTCGACCCCGAACGTGCGGGCCAGGTCGTCCAGGACCACGTCCGCGCCCTGGAGGGACACCGCCGTCATCCAACTCTCGTCCTTGACCTCGTACACGTGCCCGGCCTGCACGGCCTTCAGGCGCTGCCACAGCGGGTTGGCCATGAACTTGGCCTTGCGCTCCTCGCCGCCCGAGAAGGACGTCAGGAAGATGTAGTCGGCGTCGGCCTGCCCGATCTGCTCCTCGCTGACCTCGATGTTGAACTTCTCGGGGTCGCGCTGGTTCTCGGGACGGGTCAGGCCCATGTCGCTCAGGATGATGCCGCTGAACGTCTTGCCGAGGTAGATGCGCGTCGGGCCGTCCACGAAGCGCACGATGGACACCGTCGGCTTGTTCGCCTTCGCGTTGATCGCGTCGCCGACCTTCTTGGCGCGCGTCTCGTACGCGGTCAGCTTGGCCTTGGCCTTGTCGTCCTCGCCGAGCGCCTGGCCGACCAGCTTGACGTTCTCCTTCCAGATCGGACCGGTGGTCTTGACGAAGACGGTCGGCGCGATCTTGGACAACTGCGCGTACAACTGGTCGTGTCGCACGGTCGCGGAGACGATCAGGTCGGGCTTGAGCAGCGCGATCTGTTCGAGGTTGGGACTGTCGAGCGGGCCGACGTCCTTGGTGTTCTTCACCGCGTCGCCGAGGTAGGGCGGGAAGCCCTTCTGGTCGCGGTAGGAACCGATGCCGCCGACCAGCGGAACGTCGAGGGCGGCGACCGCCTCGACGAGGCTGTTGTCGAGCGCCACCACGCGCTTGGGCTTCTCCTTGATCGTGGTGGTGCCCTTGTCGTGCGTGATGGTGCGCGGGAAGGAGGCCGTGGAGGCGGCTGCGCCGGAGGACGCCGCCGCGGGCTTGTCGGTGCCCGCGGCCTTGTCGTCGGAGTCCTCGCCGCACGCGGCAAGGCCCGCCGTCAGCGCGATGGCCAGTGCGGCAAGGCCGAGACGAGCGCTCCGTCTGCGGCGTCCGAGCGTGAGCATGTGCCCTCCATGGATGAGCGATTCGGCAGGATGTCCGGGCACGGCGCAGCGCGAGGCCATCCGCATCCGGGAATTGGGGATGAGGTTAGCCTTGCCTATCCGGGCACAAGCGACAGGGTCGTGTTTTCCGGATTTTAGGCGTGCCTTACCTTACGTTCGTGCCTTCGAACATCGATCTCGCCGTCCCACGCGCGGCACCCGAACGACCACCGGCGCCGGAGCGCCACGGCGCCGGCCGCCGCCTCACGGTGACGGCCGTACTGCTCACCGCCCTGGCGACCGTCCTGTTCGCGTCGCTCGCCATCGGCGCCAAGAACGTCCCGCTCGCGGATGTCTTCCACGCGCTGGGCGGCAGCCGCGAGGGCGACGCGATCATCGTTCGGGACCTGCGCGTCCCGCGCACCTTCCTGGGCCTGTTGGTGGGCATCTCGCTGGGTGTGGCGGGCGCGGTCGCGCAGGACATCACCCGCAACCCGCTCGGCGACCCCGGTCTGATCGGGGTCAGCGCGGGTGCGGCCTGCGCGGTCGCCGCGAGCATCGGCCTGCTCGGACTGACCAGCCCCTACCAGTACGTGTGGTTCGCCTTCCTCGGCGGCGCGCTCGCGGGCCTGCTCGCCTACGTCGTCGGCGGCACCGGATACGGCGGCGCCACCCCCGCCAAACTCGCCCTCGCCGGCGCCGCCGTGACCGCGCTGTTGGACGCGTTCACCAACGCTCTCGTGTTGCTGGACGTCCGCACCCTCGACCAGTACCGCTTCTGGGCGGTCGGCTCGCTGGCCGGACGCGACACCGATCTCGGCGTCCACCTCCTGCCGTTCGTCGCCGTCGGGCTGATCCTGGCCCTCGGTCTGTGCGGCCGGCTCAACGCCCTCGCCCTGGGCGACGACCTCGCCTCCACCCTGGGCGTCAAGGTCGGCACCACCCGCGCGCTCGGCGCCCTCGCGGTCATCCTGCTCGCCGGCGCCGCGGTCGCCGCCGCCGGCCCGATCACCTTCGTCGGCCTGGTCGTTCCGCACGTGGTCCGGGCCTTCACCGGCCCGGACGCCCGCTGGCTCGTCCCCTGTTCCGGCCTCGCGGGCGCGACGCTCACCATCGGTGCCGACGTGATCGGCCGGGTGGTGGCGCGCCCCGGCGAACTCGAGGTCGGCGTGGTCACCGCGATCCTCGGCGCGCCGTTCCTGATCGCGCTGGTCAAGCGCGGCAAGCTCAAGGAGCACGCCCGATGAGAGTCGAACTCGGCCCCTTCGGCATGTCCGTTCGCCCGCGCGTGGCGATCGTGGCCGGCACGCTGCTCGCGATCATCGCGTGCGGCCTGGTGGCGTCGGTGTCCATCGGTACGTACTCCATCCCGATCCCCGACGTCGTCGACTCGCTGCTGGGTATCGGCTCCGGCGACGCCGACCTGATCGTGCGCGAACTGCGACTGCCGCGCGCCCTGACCGCACTGCTCGTCGGCCTCGCGTTCGGATTGTCCGGCGCGATCTTCCAAGCCGTCACCCGCAATCCGCTGGCCGGCCCGGACCTGATCGGCATCTCCGCCGGGGCGAGCGCCGGCGCGGTCTGCACGATCCTGATCGGCGGCGTCACCTCGGCGGGCGCCGCGTCCTTCGGTGCCGTCCCCTTCGGCGCGCTCGCCGGGGCGTTGCTCACCGCGGTCTTCATCTACGTGATGGCCTATCGCGGCGGCACCATCACCGGCTACCGGTTCGTGCTGGTCGGCCTGGCGATGCACGGCGTGCTGATGGCCCTGACCCGCTGGATGCTCGCGCGGGCCGACATCGACCAGGCATCCCGGGCCATGGTGTGGCTCACCGGCAGCCTCAACGGGCGCGACTACGCGCACGTGCGCTGGGTGGGTGTCGCGCTGCTGGTCCTGGTGCCGCTCACGCTCGCGCTGGCCCGCCCGTACCAACTCCTGCAGTTCGACGACGACACCGCGCTCAGCCTCGGAATGCCGCTGCGCCGCGCCCGAATCGCGCTGCTCGTGGTGGCCACGTGCCTGGCGGCGGTGGCCGCCGCCTCGGCCGGACCGGTGGCCTTCATCGCGCTCGGCGCGCCACAGATCGCCCGCCGACTCGCCGGCACCGCCGGCATCCCGCTGATCGCCAGCGGACTGGTCGGTGCCGCGACCCTGCTCGCCGCCGACCTCGCCGCCCGGCTCGCCTTCTCGCCGACCGAACTGCCGGTGGGCGTCGTCACCGGCGCGGTCGGCGCCCCGTACCTGATGTGGCTGCTCGCCCGAACCAACCGGGCCGGAAAGGGAGGCTGACGTGACCACCAGCGCACTCGACACCATGGGGCTGTCCGGCCACGGCCTGCGTCTGGGCTACGGCGACCGCGTCGTCGCCGACGACCTCGATCTGCACATCCCCGCCGGCAAGGTCACCGCGCTCGTCGGCCCCAACGCGTGCGGCAAGTCCACCGCGTTGCGCGCCCTGGCCCGCCTGCTCAAGCCCGCGGCGGGTGTCGTGCACCTGGACGGGAGCGACATCGCCGCCCTGCCCGGTCGCGAACTCGCCCTGCGCCTGGCCCTGTTGCCCCAGACGCCGACCGCGCCGGACGGCATCACCGTACGCGATCTCGTCGCCCGCGGCCGTACCCCGCACCAGCGCTGGTGGCGGCAGTGGTCCTCGGCCGACGAGGCCGTGGTCGATCGTGCCCTCGCGGTCACCGGCGCCACCGCGCTCGCCGAGCGCTCGATCGACGAACTCTCCGGCGGCCAGCGGCAACGCGTGTGGATCGCGATGGCGCTCGCCCAGGACACGAACGTGCTCCTGCTCGACGAGCCCACCACCTACCTCGACCTCGCCTACCAGGTCGACGTGCTCGAACTCGTCGCCGACCTCAACCGCACCGACGGACGCACCGTCGTCATGGTCCTGCACGAACTCAACCACGCGTGCCGCTACGCCGACCATCTCATCGCGATGCGCGCCGGCCGCGTCGTGGCCGCGGGTCCTCCCGCCGACATCGTCACCCCCGAACTGGTTCACGAGGTCTTCGACTTGCGCACGTCGGTCATCCCGTGCCCGGTGTCGGGCGTACCGCTGGTGATTCCACTGGGCGGCCGACGGGAGGCCACCGAGCCGTCCGTCAAGGCGTAACCTCCCACGCGAGCGGCCGACCCGCCCAACCGGCGGTCGGCCGCTCGCGCCGTTCCCACGCCGGGGGAATCGCAGCCCTCGCACCGGGCGCCGA
Source organism: Embleya sp. NPDC127516 (assembly GCF_044765325.1). Lineage (NCBI taxonomy): Bacteria > Bacillati > Actinomycetota > Actinomycetes > Kitasatosporales > Streptomycetaceae > Embleya > Embleya sp. NPDC127516. Next base: position 75,812 of record NZ_JBIWJT010000027.1, read on the forward strand.
CCCACACCGATCGCCATCCCGCGGAGCCGCGGCGCCCCCCACGACGCCGGAGTACGCGCTCGCCCCACGCGCGGCCGGGGGCCGGCGCGGCGACCGGGCGGCCGTCTTCGCACATCCACATCCCGAGACAATCGATCGAGTTTCCTTGACTGTCGTCATGCCAACGGCATATCGACCTCCGCGCCGGACGCCGCTCGGGTGTCCGGCGCGGACCGAAGGGAACCATCGGCATGCAGGATTCTCCTCCCGACGTGATCGCGTCGACCACGCACGGCGCCATCCGTGGCGCCGCGCACGGAAATGCTCTCGCCTTCAAGGGCGTTCCCTATGCCGCGTCGCCGACCGGTACGCGGCGCTTCGGCCCGCCGCAGCCCCGGAGCCCTGGATCGGGGTTCGCGACGCCCGGGCGTACGGTCCGGCCGCGCCGCAGAATCACGACGCCGTCCTGGAACGCATGTTCGGCCATCCGCCGTTCGTTCAGGACGAGGCGGAGTGCCTGAATCTGAACGTGTGGACACCCGGCCCCGATACCGCGCGGCGGCCGGTGATGGTGTGGCTGCACGGCGGAGCCTTCCTCACCGGCAGTGGAAGCGACCCGGTGTTCGACGGGGCCCGCCTGGCGACGCGGCACGACGTGGTGGTGGTCACCGTCGACTACCGCCTCGGCGCGTTCGGGTTCCTCCACCTCGGCGAACTGCTCGGCGAGGGCTACCGGCACTCCGGAAACCTCGGCCTGCTCGACCAACGCGCCGCGCTCGCCTGGGTCCGCGACAACATCGCGGCCTTCGGCGGCGACCCCGGCAACGTGACCCTGTTCGGCCAGCCGGCGAACCCAGGCTGCTGATCGCGGACGAGCCGACCACCGCGTTGGACGTCACCGTCCAGGCGGAGATCCTCGATCTGTTGCGCACCCTCCAGGCCGAGACCGGAATGGCCGTACTCATCGTCACGCACGACTGGGGTGTGGTCGCCGACCTGTGCCGACGCGCGGTGGTCATGTACGCCGGCCAGGTCGTCGAACAGGCAGGCGTGGACGCCATGTTCGAGGTACCGCTGCATCCCTACACCGCCGGGCTGATGGCGGCCAACCCCCACCACGCGGGCGCCCGCGGCCCGCTCCCGACCATCCCCGGATCCGTCCCGGCGCCCGGAAACCGGCCGCACGGCTGCGCGTTCGCCGCACGCTGCCCGCGCGTGAGCGACGCGTGCACGCGCGAGCCGGTGGCCCTGGTCGAACCGGCACCCGAGCGGCTCACCCGATGCGTGCATGCCGAGCACCTGCTCACGGAGGGATCCCGCCGATGACACCACCCCTCGTCCTCGATATCCGCGACCTGGCGGTCGAGTTCCGCCAGGGCCGAAGCACACCTCCGCTGCGCGCGGTGGACGGCGTCTCGTTGAGCATCCGCGAAGGTGAGACCGTCGGCCTGGTCGGCGAATCCGGCTCCGGCAAGTCCACCATCGGGCGCGCCGTCCTGGGCCTGAACCCGATCCACTCCGGTCGGGTGCACTTCGAGGGCACGGACATCACGCACGCCGCCCGCGCCACGCGCCGCGGCCTGGCCGACCGCCTGCAGGTGGTCTTCCAGGACCCGTACTCCTCGCTCAACCCCGCCCGGACCATCGGCCGGACCCTGGCCGAACCCCTGGTGGCGCAGCGGCGGTCGGATCGGGCCGCGATCGACGAGCGCGTCGCGACGATGCTCGAACGCGTCGGCATGCCGGCCGACACCGCCGACCGCTACCCGGGACAGTTCTCCGGCGGGCAGCGCCAGCGGATCGCGATCGCCCGAGCCCTGATGATCTCGCCGCGGCTGGTGATCTGCGACGAACCGGTCAGCGCGCTCGACCTGTCGATCCAGGCGCAGGTGATGAATCTTCTGGGGGACCTGCAAAGGGAGTTCGCGCTCAGCTATCTCTTCATCGCGCACGACCTGCCCGTGGTCCGGCACCTGTCGCACCGCATCATCGTGCTCTACCGCGGCCGGGTGATGGAATCCGGCACCGCCGACGAGGTCTACTCCGACCCCGTCCACCCCTACACACAGACCCTGCTGGCCGCCGTGCCGGCCCCGGACCCGCGCGCGCAACGCGCCCGCAGGCAGCGCCGCGTCGCGGCCGAGCCGGCGCGCCCGCCCTCGACGGCCGGCTGCGTCTTCGCGCACCGCTGCGCGCACGCGGTGGACATCTGCCACACCGTCCGCCCCGAACCGCTGCCCCTCCCGGGCCCGTCGGACACACACACGGCCGCGTGCCACCGCAGTGCCGAACTGCACCCCCATCCCGTCGCCGTGAACCCTTCGGCGAAGCGGCACCCGGTTCCCACCGGTCACCACGTGAGAGAGGGATCGTCTTGCGAAGACTCCGAATAGCCCATGCGGTAGCGGCCGTTGCCGCGCTCGTGTTGGTCGCCGCCGGTTGTGGCGGCTCGTCTACGGGCAGTTCCGGCGGCAAGGGCGACACGCTCACCCTCGTCTCGCTCGGCCCGCCGGCCAGCCTCGACCCGGCCAAGGCCAACGTCGGCTCCGACAACTGGTTCGTGAACCTGACCTACGACACGCTTCTGCGGCTCGACCCGAACGGCAGGACCCAACCCGCGCCGGCCACCGAATGGGGCTATGTCGGCACCGGCAACACCGACTTCGAGTTCAAGCTGCGCGAGGGCGTGACGTTCGCGGACGGCACGCCGCTGACCGCCGAGGCGGTCGCCGCGTCGCTGAACTACACCCGCAAGAACGGGCTCAACGTCTCCTGGTTGTCGTCGATCGAGTCGATCACCGCGACCGGCCCGCTGAGCGTGCGCATCCACTGCGCCACCCCGAACCCGGTGCTGCCCCGGCTCCTGGACCACGTGTCCCTGGTCGGTTCGGTGATCAGCCCGGCCGGCCTCGCGGACCCCGCCAAGATGGGTACCGCCTCGTTCGGCGCAGGCCCCTACGTCCTCGACGCGGGCCGCACGGTCTCGGGCGACCACTACACGTACACGCCCAACGCCCGGTACTGGGACAAGAGCAGGATCCACTGGAAGACGGTGGTCATCAAGGTCATCCCCAACCCCAACTCCGCCCTCCAGACGGTCAAGACCGGCCAGGCCGACGTCCTGAACATCACCGCCGGCCAGGTCGACACCGCCAAATCCGGCGGCCTGGAGATCAGCAACACGCCACTGTTCACCCTCGGCGTCGACCTGGTCGACCGGGCCGGCACGGTGGCGCCGCCGCTCAAGGACGTCCGGGTCCGACAGGCGCTCAACCACGCCGTCGACCGCGAGTCGATCACCAAGGCCCTGGTCCGGCAGTACGGACAGCCCACCACCCAGGTCGCCCTGCCCGGGGCCGACGGCTTCTCGGCGGAGACCGATCGGCGCTATCCGTACGACCCGGCGAAGGCCAAACAGTTGCTGACCGAGGCCGGTTACCCCAACGGCTTCTCGTTCGACATGGAGACCACGAACCTGCTCGGCATGGACCTGGTCACCCAGGCCGTGGTCGAGTAATGGAAACAGATCGGCGTCAACGCCAAGGTCACCACCGACACCAGCGTCGGCCAGTGGCTCGCCAACGCCACCTCCAAGAAGTTCCCCGTGCTCGCCTTCGGCTACGGCGCGGCCCCCACCTATCTGATGTCGCTGGACTGGCTGCTGCCGCACGCCACCGCATTCAACCCGTTCGCCTCCGAGGACCCCGAGCTCACCCGCCGGCTGACCGAGGCCGCCGCGGCGCCCGCCGACCGACAGGGGGCGCGTTACGAGGAGGTACTGCGCTATGTCGTCGACCAGGGTTGGTTCGTGTCCGTGATGCGGATGGACGGCATCTACGCCTTCAACGGCAAGAAGCTCTCCGGTTTCACCTCCGCCCCCAACTACCTGCCGGACGTCGCGTGGGTGGTCGCACCCCGGTAGGACGGTCGCCCGTGGCGTCGCGAGACGCCACGGACTTCCGCTCACTGTCGCGGCGAACATGGGACGTGGGACGGTCGGATCGGGTTCAGGCGTCGGCACCCTCGCCGGCGCCGGCGCGCTTCGGCAGGAGCCCCACATCGGACACCGGTCCGAGTCGGTCCGTAGACGTTGGTGTCGTAGACCGAATGGATCTCCTCGACCGTCGCGTCCGCGGGCGCGATGCCCCTCCCTGGCGCGCCGGCGTTGTTGATCAACACGTCGAGCCGGTCGGTGTGCTCTCGAACGAGCCGTACGGCCGCGGTGACCGACTCGTCCGAGGTCACGTCCAGCGGGACCATGACCACCTTCGCGCCGCCGTCGGTCAGCTTGTCGGCGGCCGCCCGTCCCCGGCCCTCGTCACGCGAGCCGAGAAAGATCGTCCAACCCAGTTCCCCGAGGCGCCGAGCCGCCTCGAAGCCGAGTCCCTTGTTGGCGCCGGTGATCAACACTGTGGTCTGTTCCGAGTTCGTCATGGCCTCTAGGACAGCCCTCCCCCATCGGCTGTGACACGTACGGGCGACCTGTGACCGGCCTCACAACCACCCGTCGCGGGCCTGCGGTACCGGCTGCGCCCGCGTCACGGCGCGTCGACGCCGACCGGTTCCCGGCTGCGTCGGACGAAGTCGGCCGGGTCCAGGGTCCCGCCCAGACGTGGTGCCAGTCCCACCTCGGCGACCCGCCGGAAGTCGGGCGCCGTCGCGGCACCCTGCGCGAGGGCGCCGGCCGGCGGTTCGCCGATCGTGTGGGTGAGATCGGCGAGGTTGGAACGGGCGGCGAGGTCGGGTTCCGTCGGCCAGGCCCCGATCACGACTCCGGCACAGCGTACGTCTCGCGCGGCCGGCGCCTCCAAGGTCAGCGTGGTGTCGTTGAGCGTGCCCAATCCGGCCGCGGTGGTGACGGTCTTTCCGACGCCGGTCCCGGTTCCGGACACGATCACGATTCCTTCGAGCACGACGAATCCCCTTGCTGTGGTCGGTGGTTCCCGGCCCTGCCGGCGTGCCCCGCTCAGGGCGAGTTTCGCGGGCGCGGTCCGCGCCCGTGCCCGGCAGTCTCACCGAGCCCGGCCCTTTCCCGCAGCGTCGCGATCCGACAGGATCGAAGCCCCGACTTTGTCCGCGATCAGATGGCGGTGGGAGTTTCCGCCCCACTCCAGGTTGCCTCGCACCCAGGCGTTCGACGAACCGGACCGGGTTCGCGCCGTACTCCCGGTGGCGGCCCACGAGCCCGCCGCGGCGGATCACGCGGACGAAGTCGCGTCCGTCGCAGGAGAGTTCGCGTCGACGACCGGCGATCAGGCGCGCGGCCCCAGGAACAGGCCACCGCTCGCGTCGATGACCTGTCCGGTGATCCAGCGCGCGGCGTCGGAGGCGAGGAACACGACCACGTCGGCGACGTCGTCGGGCCCGCCCAGCCGATCGAGTGCCGTGCTCGCGGCGATGAGTTCGGCCAGGCCCGGCGCCTCGAAGACCGATGTGTTGCTCGCCGTCCGAGTGGCGCCGGGGGCAACCGCGTTCACCGTGATTCCGCGGGTCCCGAGTTCGTTGGCCAACGTCATGCCCATCGTCTCGACCGCGCCCTTCGTCATCGCGAAGGATGTCTGGCCGGGGTTGGCCATCCGGGTCGCCACGGACGAGATGGTGACGATGCGCCCACCGTCGCGGAGCAGGGGCAGTGCTCGCTGGATGATGAAGTACGGCGCGCGCACGTTCACCGCGAAGAGGTGGTCGAACTCGGCCCGCGTCGTGACTCCCATCGGGCCGGCGGGCGCGGCCGCCGCGTTGTTGACGAGGATGTCCAGCGGCCGTCCGGCCAGACCCGCCTCGACTCCCGCGAACAACGTCTCGACGTCGTCGTCGGCACCCAACTCCGCCCCTACGGCGAAGGCGGTCCCGCCGCCGCGCTCGATCTCGTCGACCGTCGCCCGCGCGCCGTCCTCGTCCGTGCCGAAATGTACGGCGACCACCGTCCCCTTCGCCGCCAGCCGGGTCGCGATCGCCCGTCCGATGCCGCGCGACGCCCCGGTCACCAGAGCCGTCTTTCCGGTCGGATCAGTCATGCCGTTCTCCCCGTGATGTCAGCAACCATCGTTGGATAGTCACTACCGACTTGGTAGCAACTACCGACTTGATAGTCACTACCACTCAGGTAGGGTCTACCACATGGCCGACCAGCACTCAACCCTGCGAGCGCAACGACGAGCCGAGACCCAGCGCACGATCCAGGCGCACGCGGTACGGCTGTTCACCGAGCGCGGATACGACGCCACAGCCATGACCGACGTCGCCGAAGCCGCCGGCGTGTCGCCGATGACCGTGTACCGGCACTTCCCCACCAAGGAAGACCTCGTGCTCGCCGACCACCACGGCCTGCTCGTCGCCGAACGGATCCTCGCGTCGCCCTCCGCACAACCCCTGGTCCACCGCATCGGCACCGCACTCGTCGACTCGGCCACGACGTTGACCGGTCGCGGCGACGGGGACGATCCGTCGGCGAACAAGCGGTTCCTGCTCGCCCGCCTCCGGCTGATGATCTCGACGCCTGCCCTGCGCGCCAGACACTTGGACAACCACTACGCGCTCCAACAGGCGATCGTCGACGCCCTCGGAGACGAGGCCGGCGACCCCGACTCGGCGTTTCGGGCCCAGGCGGCGGCCGGCGCCTGCCTGGCCGCCATGCACACGGCACTGGTGCGCTGGGCCGAGGACGACGGACGCACCGAACTGCCCGACCTGATCGCGAAAGCACTCGCCGCCGCCTTCGGCAACGACATCACCGGCACCGACCGGGGCGCGTGAGCGAGACCCCCGACACGCATTCTCCCGAACGCAGAGCCGCGCGCGGCACATGGCCCTCGCGCCGGTCATCGGCGTCCCCGCCCGTCCGGCGCACTCAGGGCAGGGCCCGTCCGGCGCGCTCAGGACCCCGATCGTCCGGCCGCCGCCGCGCGTTCGGCAGACGCGCCCACCGCCCACATCGGACTCGGGCTCCGCCTCACCCGGCCTCGGTCTCGCCTTCGAGCCCGGCCCCGGCCCCAGACGCGGACGCGGACGCGGACTGGACGAGCACACGCCGAAGCCAACGCATTCGCGCGTCGCGGGCGTCCCGGCTCAGCGCCGCCTCCGGCACGAACGTGTCGAACCCGTGGAAGGCCCCGGGCCACACGTGCAGTTCGGCTTGACCGCCCGCCTGCCAGATCGCATTGGCATAGGCCACGTCCTCGTCCCGAAACGTCTCGGCCGACCCGACCTCGATGTAGGCCGGGGGCAGCCCGGACAGATCCGTGGCGCGGGCGGGCGCCGCGTAGGGCGACAGGTCCGCGGCGCCGTACCGGTCGCCCAGCAGCGCCTGCCACGCGGTCACGTTGGACGTTCGGTCCCAGGTGTCGATGCCGGCCATCTGGTGAGCGGAGAAGGTGTCGGCGCGGTCGTCGAGCATCGGGCACAGCAGCAGTTGCCCGATCGGTGTCGGCCCGCCCCGGTCGCGGTTGAGCAGGGCGAGTGCCGCCGCGAGTCCACCACCGGCACTCTTTCCTCCGATGACGACGCGGCTCGCGTCGATGCCCAGTTCGGCCGCGTGCGCGGTCGCCCAGACGAACCCGGCGTGGCAGTCCTCCACCGGGGCGAGGTACCGCGCCCGCGGCGCCAACGGGTACTCGACGGAGACGACGGCCAGCCCCAGCGGGAGCGCCCATTCGCCAAGCAACTGCGGCAGTACGGACCACGCGTTGCCCATGATCATGCCGCCGCCGTGCATGTAGTACAGCAGCGGCAGCGGCCCCTCGATCCCGGCGGGCCGTGCGCTCACCAGCGTGACGTCCCGTCCGCCCGACGCCCCGGGCACGCGCAACTCGTCCACCTCGAAGCGGCCGTCGGCTCGGAGGTCCCGGGCCGTCGGCTTGGGCCGGGTCGCGGCATCCCGCTCCTGCCGGGCGGCGAGGTTCTCCGGGGTGAGTGGTTCCCTGTCCTCGTCACCGAAGGCCGCCAGTGCCGCGCTCAGTTCGGGGTCGAAGGGGGGCGCGACCCGGGTCGTCGAAACCGGTCCGGGCTCCGCCGGCATGCCGGCTCCCACACTCACGACAGGCCATCCCGTCGGGAGCACGCACATCGGCAGCCGGCAGCCCGACCGGAACCCCTCATCGACACCTCCGTGCATGAAGGAACGCTCGCGCGATGTGCATGCGACGTAGTCAATCACCGATGATCTCGCCGCGTCGGGACGGGAGCGGCGACGCATGTGCGCGGCGGGACGGCGACACCCGTTTTCGCGGACCGATCCGGGCTCGCACGGCTGCCGCACCGACGTCACGTATCGACTTCTCTCGCCGCCCCCGCCCGCGACGTGCCGCCGACTCCCCCGGCCCGCGCGCACGTCGCCGGCGGCGGCCTCGACCGGATCAGCGGCCGCGTCGAGGCCGCGGACGCCTCGGCCTGCGGGGTCTACGGGACCTGTGGCAGCCGGATGGACTGCTCGTTGCGGAAGATGTCGTGCGGGTCCCAGTGCTTCTTGGCCTTCTGGAGGCGCCGGTAGTTGTCCTTGTAGTAGAGCTGGTGCCACGGCTCGCGCGACTCGTTGAGGGTCGGATCCGAGAGGTCGACGTCCGGGTAGTTGATGTAGCAGCCGTCCGTGTTCGCCGTCAGGGTCTCGGGCAGTGCCGGGTCGGGCACCACGGGCACTCCGCCGGTGTCCCGGTAGACCGCCCGGTAGAGGTTGCGGATCCAGCGCAGATGCGGACCGGCGATCTCCGGGTCCATTTCGGCGTCCTGGTAGTCGAATACGCCGTCCCTGTTGGCGTCCGTGCCCCAGGCCCAATACACCTGGTACTGGAGCTTGAGGATCGAGGAGCGTTGCGGCACGGCCGTCGCGTCGGGGGCCACGTCGTTGATCGCCCCGCCGTAGGAGTCGACTTGCACCAAGGCATCCGGGTTGCAGTAGTCCGGGTCGGTGAGGTGCTCGTGGATCGCGTCGATCTGTTCGTCGGTGAAGCCCCGCGTCATGTATGCGGACTTGTACTTGCCGCAACGGTTGGGGCCGGAATCGTTCAGGCTCTGGGTGGCGGTCAGCCAGGGCAGCCGGGTGGGGACGAACAGCGCTGCCTGCGCCGGGTGTTCACCCATCTGTCGGTCCAGCACGGACTCCTCCACGAGCGGCCCCTCCGGCGTCGTGAATCCCTCGGTGATCCAGTTCAGGAAGGCCGCGAGGCGATCGACGGAGTCCGCCCTGGTGCCGTCGAGCTGGATCGTCAGACCGACCTTGCCGTTGCTCATGTGGGTGAGCTTGAGCAGGGTGAACATGTCGCGGTACGTGTAGTCGCCGAAGGCGGCCGGGAGTGTGCCCGCGGCCTCGGCCTCGAAGAACTGCCCGTAACGCCGGACGAGCGATGTGAAGAGTTCGGGATGCGTTTCGAAGTCCGACCACTTCCACGCGACGGAGCGCAGCAGCACGCGGGCCGGTGGTTGCGGCAGGTCGCGGAACCAATACCGGGTGATCACCCCGAAGTTGCCGCCTCCCCCGCCGGTGTGCGCCCACCACAGGTCGCGCAACGATTCCTCGGCGGCGTCCTTGCGGGCGATCGTCTTCCTCGGCTGCCTGTCGTCCCCGACGGTGACCACCTCCACCGCGTACAGGTAGTCGACCGTCAGGCCGAACAAGCGGGAGAGCAGGCCGTATCCGCCGCCGGACACGTGGCCGCCGAGCCCGACCGAGTAACAGGAACCTCCGGGCAGTGCCATGCCGGTCGAGGCGTAGAGCCCGGTGGTGCTGTGCCAGTTCGTCGCCCCCGCCTCGATGCAGTAGGCGTTCTCCCGGGGATCGAAGTAGACGCGATTCATCCCACTCACGTCGATGATGACCGCGACGTCCGAGGACGAGACGAAGTTCTCGTAGCAGTGGCCACCGGAGCGCACGGTGATCCGCCGACCCGCATTGGCCGGGTCGGCGAGGAACTTGGTCAGCGCCGCCACCACGTCGTCCGCCGTCGTGGCCACCGCCACGTAGTCCGGCCGGGCGATCCAGCGCTGATTGAACCCGCGGCGCAGGGCGTCGTAGCGCGCGTCCCCGGAGCCCACTTCGATCGGATTCGTCGGCATGTCAAACCCCCAGAGCTGATCCGTCCACCAATCACTCACTCCAAGTTATGACCGTCGAACTGATTGTTACTCCGCCGATCGGGTGAGAACGCCACCCCTCCGGTCCGATATTCGGAGAACCCGATTGTGTGCTTGCATATGCCATCGGAAGCACCGTGGATCATCGAATGAAGGCGGACCACGAAGACGTCGCAATTCGAAGAGGACGATCTCGATTTGATACTGCTCGATTGTTGTCGGAATCGGCTCGGTACCGGCTCGGTATCGACTCGGAATCGTCTCGCTATCGGATCGGGCCCGGCCCGGAGTCGGCGCACACCCGGTTCGGACTCGGTTCGCGCCGAGGTTCGCACTCGACTGGCACGCAACTCGCGCTCGACCTCGACACGCGATCACCGATTGCCCGTCCCCGGCGTATCCGCACGCGGCCGAGCCCCCGCCTTCGGGCGGGAACTCGGCCCGGTGTTCCCAGGCTTGCGTGGGGCACCGGGGCGTGTTGTACGTTCGTACTCCCGTATGCCCCACCGCGTCCCGGGCGGTGCCTTGGCGTGGCGGTTCGGCCGGGGCCGAGGGTGCCCGTGGTTCTGTCCGTACTTGCACTACGGACAGCATCCACCACGGGTACCCGAGGCCGGCGACCGAACCGGTTCGGTTCGTCCGCACGCGCGTGATGTTCAACCGTGCACGCGTGTCCCGTTCGACCGCGTCCGGTCCGTTTGGATCGTGACCGGATCGGAAGTCGATCAGATCGGGAAGCCGGTCGGAGCCGGGGACGCCTTCAGGGTGCAGGTGACGGTCAGCCCGGGCGGCGTGATCGTCATGACGATGCTGCTCGGCGCGCTGGGGATGCCCACACTGGCCGCCTTTTGCAGGACGATGCTGGTGTGCACCCCCGCGCTGATCGCCGTGGGGTTGGCCAGGCCGCTCTGGTTGCCGGTGAGCGTTCCCGTGATGCCACCCGCCGGGATGGCGGTCGGCACCCAGTAGGTGATGCTGGCCGTCAGCGTGAGCAGGTTGGTCGCGCTGCGGTTGAACGTGGCGCCGACCGAACTGCCGTAGATGCCACAGTCGTAGGTCGCCTTGCCGGTACCCGCCGCGGAGGCCGGGGTGACCATGGCGGCGGTGGCGCCGATCGCGCACACCCCCGCGATGGCCGCGCTTCTGATCTTCGACATGAGAAGTAGTCCCTTCCGCATCGACCTCGAAGCGCGGGACTGCGCAACGCACACGTGGCCCCGAGCGCCGAACGTGATGCAGTGATTGCCATTCGTGAGAACCGGGCCGGGCAGCCCGGACGTAGCCGTGCGGTCGCGTATCCTGCCGGCCGTTCGGCGAATGCGACAAAGCAAAGCTCCCTAAGGATCGCCCGCAGGTCAAGACCCTTCGAGAGGAAACCGTAACGACGGTGAAATCCGGGCGCCGGTGAATGATCTTGGATTTGAGACCACGCGCGGAGTCGACACGTGTCACCTGAATCGACTGTTCACCGCTATTGATTTCCGAGCGATTTGCGTACAGATTCCCCAGCATCATTGGACCTTCGCATGCCGCCCCGCATCCGACGGATGTCGATCGCGCGTGGCCCGGAGCCGGGACGACTTGCGGAAGCGATCTCCCACTCGTCCCCGGCGGGTGGGGATCAGTTCACGAAGGAGCACGGTTTTGGGGTTACGAAGATTGATTCCCCACAGGGCCACGGCCGTCGTGGTGACGGGGATGCTGGGAATGGCGGGGATCGCGGCACTGGCGCCGGCCGCGCATGCCGCGCCCATCGAGTACACGTCGCAATGCACGAACCAGACGCTGCCGGACCTTCCGATCGACCCGTCGCAGACCAAGGTCGACATCTCCGTGGACCCGGTCAAACCCACGTACAAGGTGGGCGAGACGATCACGGTGAACTGGAAGTGGCTGTCGTACGGCGTCGTGCCGCCGAACACGCCGATCGTGACCAAGGTGGAGAAGGACTCGACGCTGCCGAAGGGCAGGATCGGGTTGTCGGGGGCGCAGATCCGAGAGATGGACGTCGAGGGTGAACGCAAGAATCCCGAGACCCCGCTCGGCCAGGAGTTGATCGTCACCGACATGAAGGGCACCGTCACCCTCACCGACGCCGGGACCGTGAACCTGACGCCGCTTCAGCACTCGACGTGGACCAAGGCGTTCGGCTTCGACTCCGAGACCCGGTGCCTGCCCACGACCACGGTGCCGGTGGGTGCGTCGATCACGGTGGAGCCGGGTGAGGTGGAGCTGCCGGTTCTCCAGGCACCGGACGGTGACGTCTACTCGGGTTCGACCATCACGCTCACCGGCAGCAGGTTCGCGCCGAACGGCACTCCGCAGGTGGCGCTGTGCGACGCGAACGGCAGCGGATGCGATGCGGGCAAGTTCCTGATGAACACGCTCGCCATCGACGCCCAGGGCAACCTGACCGGAACCGCGATGTTGTACCCGTTCGGCATCGACGACGGCCGCTACGTCGTGCGCGTCTCCGACGGTTCCAAGGAGGCGACGGACACCCTCTCCATCAAGGCGTTCGTGCCGGGGCAACGGGTGCTCACGGCCGACAAGACCTCGGGTCCGGTGGGCACCGTGGTCAGGCTCGAGGGCCACGACTGGGTTCCCAACTACGAACTCCAGATCAGCGGTGTGGACGCGGACGGCAACATCTCCGACGTCCCGATCAGTGTCATGACCTCTCCCGACGGCAAGTTCGCCGCCGAGTACGTGATCGGGGCCGCCGAGGACGCCGCGATTCGCGCCGTCGCGGGCTTCGAGGACGAGGGCATGTCGGTGCCGTTCACGGTGACCGACGGCGGCGGCGGCCTGGAGCAGTCGCTCACCGGCACGATCACCCCCGGCGGCCTGACGATGACCCAGACCGCGGCGGGGATCGACTTCGGTACGACCACCCTCAACGGCCGGGTGCAGACCATGCACGCGGCGTTGAACCGGGTGACCGTGGTCGACGCGCGCGGCAGCGAACTCGGTTGGCAGTTGACCGGGTCGGTGTCCGACCTGACGTCGGACCGGGGTACCATCCCGGCCGCGAACGTGGCCTGGACGCCGTCCTGCGCGGCGGCCCAGGGAAGCCCGTCCACCGTGTCCTCGGGATCGACCGGCCCGATCGGGTCCGGCGCGACCCTGTGCACGCAGGCCCCGGGCGCCGGCCCGACCGGCGGCACTTTCACCGCGGACGCCGCCTTGGCGCTGACCGTACCGGCGTACGCGGCACCGGGCACCTATGGCGGGACGATCACGCTGACCCTGTCGTGACCACCCCGGCGCGCCGCTCGCGCGGCATCGCGTGACCGGCCCCGGCGCATCGTCCGGCCCCGTCCGATCGGACGGGACACCCGATGCGCCGGGGCCTTCGCACGCCCTCGGCCGGGCGGTCGCGCGGTCGAGCGGTCAATAGGCCGGTGCCGAACGCCACTTCGGCGGCGCCGACGCCACCGGGACCCGCGCGCGAGCAGTGCCGGTGGCGGGTCCGGCGGCAGGCGCGGCGGAGGGTGCGGGGTCGGTGACCGATTTCGCCGAGGGCCTTCCGGGAAGTGCCGCCGCGGTGCAGGCGGCGGCCAGGGCCGCCGCCGCAGCCAGGGCGAAGACGATGAGGTAGGCGTGCAGGGTGGGGTACGCGGTGCCGTGCACGTCGGTGGTGAACTGTGCCAGGACGGCCACCACCGTGGTGCTGCACACGCTTTGGCCCATCGTGCGCATCAGGACGTTGAGACCGGTCGCGGAGGCGGTCTGCTCCTGCGGCACCGCTTGCAGGACGAGGGTGGGCAGCGCGGAGTACACCAGCCCGGTGCCGACCGAGCACAGGGTCGCGCCCAGGACGATGGTCCACAGGGTGCCGCTGGTGAAGATCCGGAACACGTACGCTCCGGCGATCACCAGGGATCCCGCCAGGAGCGTCCAGCGGCCGCCCCGGGCGGCCGACAGTCGCGCGGAGACGGAGGACATGCAGACCATGACGAGTCCTCCGGGCACCAGGCACAGACTCGCGGTCAGCGCCGACGCGCCCAGGCCGTACCCGGTCGAGGTGGGGGCCTGGACCAGTTGCGCGGTGGCCAACCAGTTCGCGTAGAACGCGAAGCCGGTGAGCAGGGCGGCGGTGTGCGGCAACGCCACGGTGCGGCGTCCGGCCAGCCGCAGGTCCACCAGCGGTTCACGGGCCCGCAGTTGGCGCCAGACCCACAGGCCCAGGGCCACCACGCCGGTGGCCGCCGACACGGCCACGGGCATGCTGCCCCAACCCCAGACGGCGCCCTTGGACAGCGCCAGCAACAGCGCCACCAGGCCCACCGACAGCAGCACCGCGCCCGCGACGTCGAAGCGGCCGCGGGTACGCACCGGGGAGTTCGGAACCACCCACCACGAGGCGATCGCGGTGAGCGTGCCCAGCGCGGTGGTCACCCAGAACAGCGCGTGCCAGTCGGCGTGTTCGACCACCACCGAGGCCAGCGGCAGGCCCAGCGCCGCGCCGATGCCGACGGTGGAGCTCATCAGCGCGACGGAGGATCCGATGCGGTGCCCCGCGAGTTCGTCGCGCAGGATGCTGGTGGCCAGCGGCACCACCGCGGCGGCCGCGCCCTGCATCGCACGGGCGGCGATCAGCACCCGGATGTCGGACGTGAGCGCGCACAGCGCCGACCCGACGGTCATCGTCACCAGTGCGCCGATCAGCACCGGGCGCTTTCCGTACATGTCCCCGGCCCGACCCAGGACCGGATTGAGCACCGCGCCGGTCACCAGGGTGGCGGTGAGCATCCAGCTCACCGTCGAGGGCGAGGAACCCGTCGCGCGGGGCAGGTCCGGCAGCATGGGCACCACGACGGTCTGCATCAGCGCCATCAGGACACCACCGAACGCGAGCACCGGCACCAGCAGTCGCCGCCGCACTCGCACCCCGAGTGTGGCCGAGTGGGCCTCGGGCCCGGCTTCGGGCCCGGTCGGGGGCGACGCGGAATGGTCACGGGGTTGTTCCATGCTGCTCCTGAGACTCGGCGAGCCGCGCCCGTCATCGATCGACTATCGATCACAGTCACGCATGTACCGTGCACGTGATCAAGGGCCGCCACCCTGGAACTGACGCTCCGTCAGATGACTTGTCTCACATACGACGCCGTGGATCGGTGCCGCCTCCGGGGCACCCCCGAGAGGCGCCGGCGTCCGGTGCCCCCGCGGCGGTCGCCACGCGCGGCCGGGGCGTCGCGCCCAGGGCACAGGGCGCAGGGCGCAGGGCACAGGGACAACGGGCGCGGGGCAACGGGCGCGGGCGCGGGTGCGAGACGCGGGGACGCGAGTCCTCATGGCCGCAGACGTCGGCCACGTACGCGGCGCAGCCGGTGGGATCGTTGCCCGCACCCGGTGCTTGTCGTCGTACCGCCGCCGCCCGGAAACCCTGTTGCCCGCGATCGGGCGTACGCCGGAGGATTTCGACATGTCCGAGGCCGCGTCCCACAGTTCCGTTTGGATTCCCTACCCCAAGATCTCCGCGAAGGCGCGGCTCGGGATGGCCGGGGGTCGGGAATGGCTCGCGCAGGAGAAGGTGCACGGGGCGCACTTCGCGGTGGTGTGCGACGGTTTTGGGGTCCGGCCCGCGAAGCGACGCGAACTGCTCTCCGACGACCTGCTCGACGACTTCTTCGGCGTCAGCAGGATCTGGCCGGGGTTGTCGGTGTCCGCCGCACGATTCGCCGCCGAGCTGCGCGGTGTGTGGGGCGACGCGGCCGTGGTGACCATCTATGGTGAACTGGCCGGCGGGCACTACCCGCATCCGGATGTTCCCGCGGATTCCGCGGTCGAGCCGGTGCAGACCGGCGTCTGGTACACACCGGATCTGCACTGGTTGCTGTTCGACACGACGGTCGAGACCGAGAACGGGCGTTGCTGGATCTCCGAGCGTGCTCTGCGCGATGCCGCGGCCGGGGCCGGGCTGCGCTGCGTACCGACTCTCGCGCACGGTTCGCTCAACTCGCTCCAGCGGTTGCCGTGCGCGTATCCCAGCCTGGTTCCGGGCCTGTTCGGGCTGCCCGCACTCGTGGGCAACCTCGCCGAGGGGTACGTACTCAAGCCCGCCGGAGACTGGTGGGAGCACGGCGACGCCGGAACGAAGGGCTCCGGCGCCCGCCCGGTGGCCAAGGTCAAGCAGAACGGTTTCGCCGAGGACGAGCGCTTCGCCGGTTCCCGCCCGTACCTCGCGCCGCCCGAGGGCGCGACCGGCGTGCCCGCGTGGCTCCTGGTCCGGGCGGCGGCCCTGCTCACCCCCACTCGCGCGGCCGCGGCGGTGAGCAAGCTCGGGCCACGCGCCCCCGCCGACGCCGTGGTGGAGGAGATCACCCGCGACGCGGCGGAGGAGATCGCCGACGCGGTGGGCGGCCTGCCCGGCGCGCACCTTCGTGCCCTGATCCGCGCGCTCGAACCGGGAGCACGCGCCCTGACCCGCTTCGACGCCGACGAACGCCGGGCCGCCCGCCCCGGACGCCGTCTGCCGTAGCCGTCGCGCGACACGGGATCAATGCCCGACTCCGAGACGGATACCGCGATAGTGGAGCCGTTCGATGCATTCGATCCATCCGGGTCGCACGTCGACCCGTACGGCGGCTCGGCGTGCGGCGAGACATCCCGTCGACTCATCCCAGGAGAGAACATGACGCCCCCCGAGGCTCCGAAGACACCGCAGGTACGTCAACTACGCCTGGTCGTCGAGGCGGACGACTTCGAGGCCGCCCTGGCCTTCTACCGTGACGCCCTCGGCCTGCCCGAGCAGGCCGCCTTCTCCGGGGACGGCGGCGCCCGCGTCGCGATCCTCGACGCGGGCCGCGCCACCCTGGAGATCGCGAACCCGGAACAGAAGCGAATGATCGACGACGTCGAGGTCGGCCGTCAGGTCGCACCCGGAATTCGCATCGCCTTCGAGGTCGACGACACCCGCACCGCGACGACCCACCTCGTCGCCGCAGGCGCCACCCAGATCGCACCCCCCACCCTCACCCCCTGGAATTCCCTGAACTCCAGACTCGACGCCCCCGCCGACCTCCACATCTCCCTCTTCCAAGAACTCACCGACCCCGACGACCACCCCGAACCCGACACCCCCCGATCGACGGAACCCAACCCTCCCCGCACCGACTCCTGACCCCCGCCCCCGCATCCCCCGAACCCCGCCCCCACGACCACACCACCGACCCCGCCCGTCGGATGGCGGGGCTTCGGGAGGCGGGATTCGTTGAGTGGGGGTAAACGATGAGGCGGGCATCGGGCGTTGATCGACGACGTCGTAGGCGTGAAGGTTGAGGTGTTGGCATACCACCTCGGGAGCAGCTGTCATGAGCCTGGAAATCGTCGAATCCGCACTCCCTCACCCGCCCACGCCCTCCGGTGGCGACCCGTACGAACCCGACGAGTTCACGGACGCGGCGCTGCGGAGCGTGGAGCGGGTGTACCTGGCCGCCGTACGGCTGGCCGGTGATCGGGACGCGGCGGTGGATCTCGTCCTGGACACGTACGCGCACGCGTACCGGAGCCATCTGGAAGGCGGTCCGAGCGCCCCCGCCGGCTTGCCGCAGGAGCCGTGGTTCAGCGCCTGGCTGCTCCTGGTCCAGTACGAGCTCTGGTCGGACGGGGGCAAGGGGGCGGCGGCCGGGAGTCGATGACCGGGCCCACACGGGGCTTGAGCGAGGGCCGGGTCGCGCCACCGCGGAGAGCCCGGATTACCGCGTACCGGTGGGGCCGGCCGACTGCCTCCCACACTCGGTGCCGGTGGAGTGCGGCCGACCGCCTCCCGCGCTCGGACGAGGTCGCTCCCCCGTCTCGACCGAGCGCGAGAGCGCCGACCGTGCTTCGGCGGCCCGATCCCGGGTGCCGGGATCGGGTGGCCGGCCGCACGCGGCCGCGTTCGGGACGGTCGGTCAGCGGACGTACTTGATCGAAACCCAACCCTTGATACCCGACGCCTGGTGCTTGACGTAGTACCACTCACTGGCCTCGGCGTCGCCGTCCCGGTACACCACGCCCTGGCAGTAGACGGTGACCTTCGCGCCCTTCTGCAGCACCCGCAGAATCGGGTTCCAGGTGCCCTTGGCCTTGCGCAGGCTGACGTTGTTGCCCGTGATCTTGGCGGTGTGATCGCTGAGATCCCGGTAGCACGCCGGGTGGCTCGCGGCGGATGCGGACGGCGCGAGCGCGACGCCCACACCCGTGAAGAGCGACACCGACGCCACTACCGCGGCGGCGCTCCGACCGAGCTTGCTCACTGGTGATTCCTTTGGTCGAAGGGAGAAACGGGTCGGGCCCATCCTTCCCGTTGCCCGCCTCCAACGGATATCCAATTCACGCGACGGCGGCGCCAAAGCCTTGCTCCGGTGGGGAGTTCGCGGGACAGGATCAGGTGCGGCCTTCGTCGTTCTGGGCCTGCCGCAGGATCGCCGAGGTGGGCATCCAGTCGGCCCGGACCACGCGGAATCCCGCGGCCTCGTAGGCGTCGCAGACCTGGGCATCGTCGTCGACGACCATGGCGACGGTCCGACCCCGAGCCAGTTTGCGCAACAATTCGGGTTTGGCGACACGGGCCGCACGGCGGTCCCGGTCGGCGCGCATCAGCAGCCGGCCGGAAGGCAGGCCGTGCCGGTCCAGCCAGGCGACGGTGTCGCGGCGGCAGCGCTCCGGGCGACCGGTGACGTACACCACCTCGTGTGTCTCGGCGCTGTCCCTCGCGAGCGCGACGCCCTCCGCGAGCGGCGCGTCGTGCGCCGCGGCCGCGAAGAACGCCGTCCAGTCACGCGGACGCGACTCGACGAGGTGCAACCGGTGACGAGTATCGGCCACGGTGCCGTCCAGGTCGAACACCGCCAACGGGCAGGATATCACAAGCGCCTCCAAGGCATTCCGACTCGGCCGGGGAGTCTACGCCGGGCCCGGCCGCGGCCCGCCGGCGCCCGGAAACCCGAGTGCGGGCGCTCGGCGCGGTCTGGGACCATGCCGGATGGCCCACTCTCTCGAAGCCCTGATCGTCCGACATGCCCGCCGCCTCCCGGTCCCCTCCGGACCCACCGGGCAAGGCGACGTCGCCGCACGGCAATTCGACGCCGCGCTGTTGACCGTGGGCTTCAAGATGTCGGCGGATCTCTTGGAACGGCTGTCGGGACTGGCCCAGGACACGGTCCTCGACATCGCCACGCGTACGCTGAAGACCGTCCGCGAGATGGTCGGCGACCACGTCGAGCACAACAGCTACTTCATCGACTTCCCGGCCAACGTGCCGGACACCGTCGAGTTCTGGACACGCTGCATAGTCGAGGCGCTCGCCGACGAGGCGTCGCACGACGACGTACCGGCCCGGCTCGGCACCGGCGTGGTCGACCTGCTGACCCTGCCGTCGTACGGCAACTACCGGCACACGTATGCCGAGATGCTCGCGGCCCACGACGAGCTGATCGCCGCCGCGGGCGACCGCCTGACGATCCTGCACCTCGGTGGCGCCCCGGACGAGGAGGTCACCGCCCTCTACCTGGCCCTGGCGGGAAGCACGACCCCCCTGGGCGACGAGGGTCTGCGCGACCTGGGTGTGCTCGCCGCGCACTGCGCCAACGGCCCGAGGCCCGAGGCGATCCCGATCCGGGAGAACCGCGCCGTCGTCAACCGTGCCCGTCTCGACATCGGCGCGGACCTCCTCGTGGACACCGTCACCGACGTGCTCCGCCTGGCCTGCGCGCTCGCGGACGGCGACGTGACCCTCGTGGAACCGACCCGGTTCAAGGCCCTGTCCCGTCCCGTACGCCGGGCCCTGCTCGCCGCCCTCGACACGCTCGTCGCCGCCACCCCGGCCAAACTCGCCGACGTCACCGCGCACCGCGAGCCCTTCAAGCGCCTCGGCGAGCGGCTGCACCCGCACGAGTACCCCCGTTGGCCGCACGCCGCCGACGTGTTCGCCGTGGCCCGGGGCGAACTGAAGGCGCCGTCCCTGGACAGCCGCGTCGAGGAGTTGCTCCGCGCCGGCGACGTCACCGGGGCGACGCGCCTGCTGACGGCCGCTCCCGGCAGGCTGTTTCGCGCCCTGGACCGCCTGCTGCGCACGTGCGGCACCCAGGAGGAGCGCGACGCCGTCGTGGCCGCCGCGGAGCAACTCGCGGCGCGGGTGTCTGGGCGCGTCCTGCTGTCGGTCCGCGAGCACTTCCACAACCGCAGCGACGAGAGCACCGCACGCCGCATCTTCGTCAACCGCCTCGGCCGCGCCTGGGCGGCCGCCGACACCCGCGCACCGGTGCCATCGCCCGAGCGCGAGCGGCTGATCGCCGCTCTGGACGCCGAGACGCGCCGCCGCCTCCCCGAGCCGGGGCACCTGCTGATCGACCCGGACATCCTCGACGTCGCGCTCCCGCTCAGCGGGAAGGCGACGGCCGCCGGTCTGGGCGTACTGCCCCGCGGCTCGCTCTCCCCCGTCGACGGCGAACTGCTGCGGTTCTTCGTGTACTGGAAGCAGACCCGACACAGCACCGACTACGACCTGTCGGCGCTGATGCTGGACGACGCGTACGCGACGGTCGGTTGGCTGTCCTTCACCGCCCTCACCTCGTACGAGGGCGAGCACTCCGGCGACATCACCGACGCGCCCGACGGCGCCTCGGAGTTCATCAACCTGCGCCTGGGCGGTGTCACCGGCAGCTACATCGTCCCGCAGGTCGACATCTACTCGGGGGAGGGCTTCGAGCAGGTCGAGGAGTCGTTCTTCGGTTTCATGCTGCGCGACGCCGAGCAGCAGGGTCGTCCCTTCGAGCCGCGCACCGTGCGGATGAAGTCGGACCTGCGCGGCCCGGGCCGGGTCGCGCTGCCGCTGGCGTTCCTGCGCGGGAGCGACGGCCGTTGGCGCGCCAAGTGGTTGCACCTGTACCTCCAGGGCGCCCCCGACTCCAACACGGTCGAGGGGAACCGGGTGTCCGTCGCGACCCTGCTGCGCGGCATGCTCGAGCGCGAGCATCTCACCATCGAATACCTCGCCGACCTGATGGCCGACCGAGCCGCGACCACCACGCTGTGGGACCCCGAGACGATCCCGGACGGCCCCGTCACCTACATCGGCCTGGCCCGCCCGGACGGCCTGCACCCGGACTCCCGGATCTTCACCCCGGAAAACCTGCGCGACCTGATCCCCGCGTAGTGCTAGCGTTGGCCTCGGCGAGGCCATGAACGGACTTCCTTCTCACTCCTTGAACCAGTCCCTTCGCTTTCCTCGCCCTCGACTTGCAAGGCCGGGGTGCCGTCGGGCGCCCCGGCCTCGTCGTTTTCCCGGACACCGCCGACACCCCGCCGCGTGGGCCGGCGCCGTGCGCGGGGTACCGGCCCGCGTGGTCACGGATCTCCCTGTCAAGACTCGCCCGGCAGCGCGGGAAGAGCGTCGATGATGTCGAAGTCCGCTCGCAGGCCCGGAAGTTGCAGAACGTGCCGGACGAACGGGTCGACCCGGAACAGGCGCAGGTCGCCGTTGCGGGCGTGGGCGCGCTCGCGGCCTCGGGCCAGCACGGAAATGGCGCGGGCTCCGAGGAAGGTCACCTCGCCCAGGTCGACGATCACGTGGGGTCGGTCGATTCCGGTCAAGGCGTCCAGGGCGCGGGTGAGCGGGAGCACGGTGGCCACGTCGAGTTCACCGCGTGGGGTGACTACGAGGTGGAGTCCGTGCGATCGCGTCGCCAGGCGCGGGCGGGCGAGGGCTCGGTGCGTGCGGGTCATGGCGGAAGCGACCTTCCTGGCGGCGGGTGGGCGTGCGGGGCATGGCGGACGTGGCGGGCGGAACCCGGCGCGGTTCCGGGTACCGCCCACCGCGTCGGCGGGGCGAGGTGTCGGCCGACTCCGGTCCGGGGGATCCCGGCGCGGCCGTATCGTCCGGCACCGCGACCGCGCGGCGCCCGCGCCGCGTCGAGATCCCCCGAACCCGCCCCGAACCTGCCTAGACGTGTCCGGCGGCGGCGAGCAGACGGGGGAAGCGGTCGTTGGGTCGGCAGATCTCGCCGAGGTCGGGATCGTCGACCTCCTCGATGCCCGGTTCCACACGCGCGACGTACGCCTGCGGATCGCCCGCGCCCTCGATCTCGGCCGGCACCGGGGCGGGCGTGGCCGCGTGCAGGCGGCCGGCCCAGTGGTGGGCGTCCTCGGGTTCGCCCTCGACCCGATGGTGCAGGGTGAGCAGGCGCATCGCCTCGACGGTGTCGGCGCCGGCGGCGTACCTCCACCAGAACGCGGCGGGTGCGGGCCGCCCGGTGAGGTACAGCAGACATCCGAACACCAGCGCCCCCGCGGGAATGCGCCTTTGTACGAAATCCCCGAGGAGGGGGCCGGTGGTCGGTCGGGCGACGATCGCCTGGCAGAACTGTTCGAGTTCCGCCGCGGCGGCGTTCTGCGCGGCGTGGGCGTCCGTGAAACCCGCGCCGCGCGGGCGTCCGATGCCGGCGGGCCGGACCAGTGCGGCCACGAGTTCCTCCTGGACGATGAGGTCGGCCAGGCGGCGGGTGGCGGCGGCGGGGTCGTAGTCGGCGAAGGCCGTGTCCATGTCGCGACGGCGCTGTTGGAGCGCGCGGTCGAGCGGGGTCAGGTCGTTCATGCGTTGGGTTCCCGAGGGTGCGTGGGGGTCGGTGGGGTGGGGGCCGGTGGGGCGTGCCGGGTTCGGTCGAGGGCGCCGGCGAGTTGTTTGCGGGCCGCGTGGACGTGGCTGCGGACGGTGGAGATGGTCACTCCCAGGTAGTCGGCGACGTCCTGGAGGGGCAGTTGCATCACCAGGTGCAGGCGGGCGCAGGTGGCGCGTTTGGCGGGCATGGCGGCGATGGTGCGGTCGAGGGTGTCCAGCTGCGGGACGAGGGCGGCCGGGTCCGCGGTGGTCGTGGAGGCGACGTCGGGGGCGCCGGGAGCGGTGAAGTCGATCGGTACCTCGAGGCTGCGCCCGCGGCGGCGGCGGATGTCGACGACGCGCCGGCGCAGGATCTCGTAGGCGAGCGCGAGCGGCGGCCCGGGATGACGGACGATCTCGGGCCAGCGTCGGGACAGGGCGAGCAGGACGTCGGCGACCGCCTCGTCGGCGTCGTGCGGACAGCCCAGTTGTTTCCAGGCGTGGTCGGTCAGCGTCTGTTGGTGCTCGCGACAGAACCGTACGAAGTCCTTGGGCGCGTCGAGGACCGGGCCGCCCGGGGCGGGACGCCATCGTCCGAGCGAGTCGCGGTCGAGCGAGTCGCGGACGAGGTCGCGGCGCAGGCGACGGTCCTCGAGGGCGTCGGTCAGCATGCGGAACGCGCGCTTGACCGGCGGGGCGGGCTCGCGCAGTACGTCGTCCCAGCGCCGGTACAGGGCCAGGAGGACCTCGGCGACGATGTCCTCGGCCTCGGGGCGCGATCCGAGGTGGTCGTACGCGAAGCGGGTCAGGGTCGGGTGGTGGCTGTGGCAGAAGGCCACGAAGTCGACGCGCAAGAGGTCCACCAGGTCCACCGGGTCCATTTCCACGACTCGGGCCTGGTCGGGGCGCAGCGGTTCGGTCATCGTCCGCCGCCCTTGCCGCGCGCGGGGCGCGTCCGGCGATGCCCGGAGCCGCAACGGTGGTTCGGCTCGGGGAACGCCGTGCCGCGCATCAGGGCACCGAGCGGCGCGCGCACGACGACGACCAGCACGCCTATGACCAGCCACAGTTGTCTGGCCTCGGGGCCGAGAATTTCGTTCAAGGCAGCGCATCCTTCCGTGAAGTCCGGCGCGGACCCTGCCGGGGACGAAGCGCTTGTCCCCGGCGGCGTCCACGAGGCCCGAGGGCCTCTCACCCCATAACTCGCCCACCGGGCATCCCGCGTCCAAGTCGAAACCGCAAAATCTCACCCACCACGCCCGAACGACCACACGTTCTCGCACCACCAGGAAGAACGCCGACGGCTGTAACCGCGCGGCGGCGCAAGCGAGTTGACGGAGGCCCCGGACAAACGGCCGTTCGCGGTCGGCGGCACGGGCGGGCTCATCGCGGGCGGGTGCGCGCCGGACCGACAGCGGCGGCGAACAGGTCGGCGAGCTCCGCAGGGGTCTACATCGGCGCGCTCATGGACACGTTCCCCCGGCCGGTGTTCCCGACCGGGTAGCGCCCGGTGGCCGACCCGGGCGCGGCGACCGCGAGCCGGACGAGTTGGCCGACCGCCTCGCGCGGGTCGCGGGTACGCACCGCGCGGGCGAGCATCGCGCCGTGCGCACGCACGTGTGGCCACGCCCACGGCTGGGACAGGATGTGCGCCCGCTCCAGATGCGCCCACCCCCGCGTTCCCGGCCCGGCGGCGCGGGCGGCGGCCAACTCCGCGTCCAGCGCGACGCGTACGCCATGAGGCATCTTCGGCATGTCGATCCTCTCGCGTAGGGGTGCATGCGGCGGCGCAACAGGACCGGAACACCGGGACAACACCCACGCGGACGCGCACCCGCCGTGCGCATCGGCCGAGTTGGGCACGTGGGCGGCGGCGGCCCAGCCGGCCCCGTGCCGCAAATGGTCAAGATATGCTGAACAATTGATTCGATGCCGAACAATCAGGAAGGGACGGCGATCCGACTTCCCGTCCCTTCTCGACGCGTCGCGCCTCCGGTCAGTCCCGTGCGGGGACGGGATCGCGGTCGTCGGTTCGGTCGACCTGGTCGACTCGTGACGGCGGGCTGGTCCGACGCAGGACGGTGAGGGCGATGACAGCGGCGACGACCAGGAGCACGGCGCCGAGGGTCAGGCCGAGCGCGTATCCGTCGTTGAGGGCCTCGCGCGTACCGGTGTCACCGGTGCGCTCGTGCGCGGCGGTGCCCAGGGCGGCGAGTCCGAGCGAAGCGCCGATCTGGCGTGAACTGGCGAGCAGGCCCGACGCGGTGCCGGCCTCGTGCGGCGCGACGCCGGCGGTGGCGATGGAGACGACCGGTCCGAGGCACAACCCGAAGCCGAGGCCGGCGACGATCGAGGGCCCCAGGACGTCGCCGGCGAAGCTGCCGTCGGGGCCGATCCGGCCGAACCATGCGAGTCCGGTCGCGGTCAGGACTCCGCCGGCCACCAACAGGTGGCGCGGAGCGAAGCGGTAGCCGAGTTTGACGGCGACCACGGAACCGGCGATCACGCCGAAGGCGAGCGGCAGGAACATGGTCCCGGTCAGCGCCGCGCCCGTCCCGAGCACTCGTTGCAGGTAGAGGGACGCGAAGTAGAAGGCCGAGGCCATGGCCGCGCCCACCAGGAGGTTGTAGGCGTTCGCACCGGCCACGGCGCGATTGGCCAACAGGCCGAGTCGGATCAGGGGTTCACGCGCGGTGGTCCGCTCGACCTGGATGAACGCCACCAGCAGCGCGACGGCGACCGCCAGGGTGGTCAGGGTGACCGGCGAGGTCCACGCATACCGATCGGTGCGCACGACACCGAACACCAGCAGGGTCATGCCCGCCGCGACCAGGACGGCACCGAGTACGTCGGGGCGCCCTCCTCGCGAGGTCGGCGCACTCTCGGTGATGCCGCGCCACGCCAGGGCCAGCGCGCAGGCCGCCATCGGCACGTTCACGAACATCACCCAGCGCCAGCCGGCGTACTCGGTGAGCAGGCCGCCGATCAGGACGCCGAAGGCGCCCCCCGCGGCGTTCGTCGCGCTCCATACCCCGAAGGCCCGGACGCGGGCCTTGCCGGTGGGAAACGTCGCCGTCAGCAGCGCCAACGCGGCCGGGGCCAGCGCGGCGGCCCCGATGCCCTGTGCGGCTCGGGCGGCGACGAGTTGGCCGGGCTCCCGGGCGAAGCCACCGAGAAGCGAGGCCAGGCCGAACAGGCCCAGCCCGAGCAGCAGCACCCGTTTGCGGCCGTACCGGTCGGCGGCCTTGCCACCCAGCAGGAGCAGCCCGCCGAACGTGAGGGCGTAGGCGTGGATCACCCAGGTCAGGCCCACCGCACCGAAGCCGAGACCGGCGGCGATCTCGGGAAGTCCGACGTTCACGACGGACAGGTCCAGCGACACCATGAACTGCACGACGGCCACCACGGCGAGCGTGAGCCCCGGCCGGCCACTCGAAGCATTCGTCCTATTCGTCATCGCGAACTCCGTCCCCCGTGCCGCCGAATGTCTTTTCGAACATGTTCCGAAAGTAACATCGAGGCAGGCCGCTGTCGACCCGGGAACGGCCGACCGCCCATGGCCGACCCCGCACCGGTTTCGCGGCGCAAGAGGGTGGAGCGGCATGATGGGGCGATGCCCTCACCGCTCCCGTCGCCCGTACCGCACGGCCGCACCGGCCGCCCGCCCGTGACCTCCCGCGCGCAGATCCTGACGGCGGCGCGCCGGCTCATCGACCGGGACGGCTGGGAGAAACTGACCGTGCGCCGGCTCGCCGCCGAGACCGGCATCGGGGCGACGACCATGTACCACCACATCCGCGGCAAGGACGACCTGCTGGTCCTGCTGCTCAACGGCTACATCGACGAGATCGAACGCCCACCGCTCCCCGAGGACCCGCGCGAGCGCATCCTCACGGCCGCCACCGCGATGCACGACGCGCTCGCCTCCTGGCCCTGGGCCGCGGAGATCCTCTCGGCCGACGGCTTCGTCGGCCTCCTCGACGAATCGGCACTGTGGATGGTCGACGCCATCGTCGGCGGCGCCCGCGACCACGGCTGCACACCCGCGCAGACCGTCCGCGTGTTCCGCGACATCTGGTACTACACCATCGGCGAGGTCCTCGTCCGCGCCCACAGCGCCCGGGCCCGGGAGAACAACGAGCACCCCGCCTACCGCGAAATCTTCGACGCCACCCGGGTCCCCCACCTCGCCGCCGTCGCCCACCTGTGGGCCGAGGAGGGCGCCCGCGACAGCTACCCCCAGGGACTGCGCGCCCTCGTCGACGGACTCCTCGCCCAGACCACGCCGACCGACTCCCCCGGCACCGACTGAGCACCGGCATCGAAACCGGGCCGAAGCCCCCTCACCCGAAGGCACCGACAAAACCTGGGCGGCCCGCGCGCAACTGCCGCCATCATCAACGGACTTACCGTTCCGGTGCACATCCGCGACGACGAGGACCCCGCTCACGACAACGAGTTCCGCGTCCTGGGGCTCGCTCGCGGAAACGTGACCGAGCACACCGAGCCGCTGCTGTCACCGTGCGTCCCGACCCTCGAGGATCCCTACGAGGAATGACCCGACCGATTCACCGGCCGCCGCGTGCGGGATCGGCGCGAACCCCCACCCGCGCCCACGACTGTTGCGGATCCACCTCGATTTTCAACCTGTCGAGGGTGAAGGTCTGCCTGAGCCCATGGATTCCGGTGATGTCACGCAGGGGCCTGTTAACCATACAATCTGCCTATCCACTGGCGTCTCGCTCTCCTGGTGCTGAGCACACGAACTCAACCGGCCAGGCGGGGTCCAACTTGCCCACACCCGACAGGCGTTCACGACACCGACGGCCGCCTGCGCCGATCTCGCGCGCACCGAACCGGTCGAGGTGCGCCGATGCACGAACCGTCCCCACGGCACACAGGGCGGACGTTCACCCACAGGGACGCGCGCCGACCATCTGCGGCGCTACGCGATGCTTGCGGGCGCGGCGGCGACAGGGCCTGAGTTCACGTCGACGGCGTCGTCGGTCTCTATGGCCGCGATGATCCCGGCCGCCCAGTTTCGAGGGTGGTCGTGGCCGAGGGCGGTCGACAGGTGGATCATGCGGGTGCGGCGTTCGCGGCGGGGCATTCGCAGTGCCCGTCGGAGCGCCCACACGAGGTCGGCCGGCGAGCGGGGGTCGGTGAGGAGGGCGCCGTGGGCGAGTTCCTCGGCTGCTCCGGCGTAGCGGGACAGCACCAGCACGCCGTTGCCGCCCGCGGCCGATTGGGCCGCCACATACTCCTTCGCGGTGAGGTTCATCCCGTCCTGGAGCGACGTCACCCAGAACACGTCCGCGGCGAGGTAGTGGTCCACGACCTCGACGAACGAGAGGTTGTACGGGAGGTATTCGACCGGTTGCCAGGTCGCGGTGCCGAACCGGGCGTTCACGTCGGCGATGCGACGTTCGAGGGCGACGCGGGTCGAATCGTGGGCGGTGATGCCGGGTTCGGGCGGCGGGCAGACCAGACGGAACCGGAAGCGACCATGCAGGTCCGGGTCGGAGGCCAGAAGGGCGGCGACGGCGGCGACCTTGCGCTCGGGGGCCTTGACGTAGTCCAAGCGCTCGACGGAAAGCACCAAGTGACCCACGGCGGACGGAGCCTGCGGCCCGCGCGACCGCACCATCGCGTCGATAGCCGCGCGGTCGACACCCAGCGGATGCACACCCACCCGCGGCGCCCTACCGGCATCGCCCAGTGTGGCCCGGAAGTTCGCGGCGAATCCCTCGGTCTGGAACCCGGCCCAGTCCAGTGCCGTCAGCGAAGTTCGTACCTCGGCCGCTACCGGCAGCGAGTCGAAGATCCGGGCCGGCGGGAACGGCGTGTGATGGAAAAGGCCCACCCGCAGGTCGGGCCGCGACGCGCGCAGGAGTCCCGGTACGAGCCACAGGTTGTAGTCGTGCAGCCACACGGTCGCCCGCTCGGCCGCCCGGGCCGCGATGTGTTCGGCGAAGCGGCGGTTGACGGTTCGGTACTCGACCCAGGCGGCACTGTCGAAGCGCACGCGTTCCGGCTGCGACATCAGCGCCGGCCACAACGTTTCCTTGCAGGCCCGGTGGAAGTAGGCCGACCACGCCGCGGGTTCGAACCGCTGCAAGGACAACGCGAGACCGAGATCGTCGTCTCCGCCCCCAGGACCGAAACCCGAACCCGGACCCACACCCACACCAACGCCGGCACCGGCACCGGCACCGGCACCGGCACCGGCCAGATGGTCCCCCTCCCCCACCGCCCCCGCAACCCACAGCGCCGGCAACACCTGGGAGCTGTCCCCGTGTTCCGCACCGAGAACCGAACACAACGTCGGCAGGATCCCGTTCGGGCTGACCGGAGCGCACCACCCCGTGGAGGTCCATATCCGGGGCGGTCGGTGATAGCCCACGACCAACGCGTGTTCCGGCTCCACCCAACCCAGGTTCCGCAACGCGGCCACGATCCCGGCCGCGCCGTGCTGTTCGGTGCGGTACACCCTCTCGTCGCCGGCCACCGCCCGTTCCAGGGCGGGCTCGGCGCCACCGACCACCACACCGTGCGCGCCGATTCCGAACATCGACAGGTCGTTGAGCGAGTCGCCCGCGACCAGCATGTCCGCCCGTTCCCAATGCAACGAGCGCGCCAGGGCCTCCACCGCCGCGCCCTTGCTCGCCCCCGGGGGCAGAACGTCGAAGTAGCGATCGGCCGAGTACGCCCACGAGCACCCCAACGCGGCCACCGCCGCGCTGAGTTCATCGGTCAACTCCCCGGGAGGCAGTTCGAAGGAACACCGTCCCTCCTGCGCTACCCCGTCCTGATACCTCAGAGCGGGGAATCCGGAGAGCCCGTCGCGCACCCGTGCCGCACCGGGCCAGCCCGCGCGCAATCGGGACTGCAGATCCGCGACGGTACTCAGGTCCCTGCCGTCGGCCAGGCTGGCTCCGACGTCGGCGACGACCCACCGTGGCCTGGGCACGAGCGGGTCGGCCAGCACCTGGCGCACCGAGGCCAGTCCGCGGCCGGTGGCGAAGACCACCGTGATCTCGGGATGACGCGACAGGATCCCGTGCAGCCGCAGGCGTTCGGCGTCCGTACCGCCCAACAACGTGCCGTCCAGATCGGTGACCAGGACTCTCACCACACCCCCCGACGGACCGATGAGCACGCCACGAACACCCCACACACAAACGAATGTCGATCGACCCACGTGCAAAACGCGCTCCGCCCGATGAGCCGGAGAATGTGGTCGACCGACGACCTCGAAACGCTAACACGCGCGCGCAACCGTGGGGAGTACCGCAACTACCAGGGGTGATGCTCAAGTTGCGTCCCTCGGAGCGGCGGCACCGGCTCAGCCGGGGCGAGCCACGCGGACAGTTCGTCGGCGTCCAGGGCCCCGCCCGATCCCGGAGCCGTAGCCGCCGCCGATCCGCAGGCCACTGCCGCTGCCAGAGATCGGGGCAGATCCCAGCCGGCGAGC
Organism: Embleya sp. NPDC127516; assembly: GCF_044765325.1. Taxonomy (NCBI): domain Bacteria; kingdom Bacillati; phylum Actinomycetota; class Actinomycetes; order Kitasatosporales; family Streptomycetaceae; genus Embleya; species Embleya sp. NPDC127516. The sequence goes on from NZ_JBIWJT010000027.1 coordinate 105,913, forward strand.
AGGCCGTGCACGAACCCGGCGTTGAAGCAATCGCCGGCACCCGTGGTGTCCACGACGCGAACCGGCGCGGCGGGAACGGCGATCCGATTCCCGGCCCGCAGCGCGATCGCACCGTGCTTCCCGCGCTTGATCAGGACCGTGCTCACCAGCTCGCCCAGCAACGTCGCCGCGTCGTCCGGCGTGGCGGCACCGGTAAGGCGCAGCGCCTCGTCGACGTTGGGCGCGAAGACGTCCACACACGCCAGGACTTCACGCACGGTCGGCGTCTCCAGCGTGACCGGAACATCCTGGCAGTCCATGAAGATCGACGTGCCCGCCTCCCGCACCGCACGCAGCGTCTCCACGACCCCCGGGCCATACCGCAGTTCGGGCAGTACGAGGACCCGCGGCCGGTGCACGCGCACCAGTTCGTCCACCGGGCGCGGTGTCACCGGGTCCTGAAAGCTGACCATGGCCCGGTCCGCGGTGTACGAGAGCGCGACCGTGACACTGCGCACGGGCTGCGGATGGTGCCGGAATCCGGACTCGGACAACCCCGCGGCCCGAACCCCGGCCAGGACGTGCCGACTGAACTCGTCGTTTCCGAAGTCGGTGGCCCACACCACGTCGTCCCCCAGCCGGTGCAGCGCCATCGCCGGGTTGAAGGCGCCACCGGGCAACATCTCGAACCCGCCGGCGAACGTCTCACGCCCCACGGCCACCGTCCGGGGCAGCTCACGAAAGATCAGATCGGCGAAGTACGCCCCGGCAACCAGCACATCGCAACGAGCCTCGGAGATACCCATGCCCGCATCATCGCCCCACCCTCGTCACGGGCGTCGGGCGTCGGGCGTCGGACGTCCCTGCACATGAGTCGACAAGACGTGAAATCCACCACACCCGAAAGCCAAACTTGATCATCCTTAGGCTAGGCTCCCCTAAATCAGCTCAGCGATCGGTCGCGGATGCGCAGTCCGCGTGCTTCGCCCTGTCCTGGAAGAGGAGTTCGTGTCCGGATCGTCATCACCCCTGGTGAAGAGACTCACCGACAAATCCCGGCTCGCCGCGGTCGCGTTCGCCGCGGTCTTGGCGCTGACCGCCTGTGGTGGCGGCGGTGACGACAAGTCCGCGAACGATCCGCCGGCCTCCGCAGGACCCGCGGCGGGCGCCGCCGGCACCTTCCCGGTCACCGTGGAGCACAAGTACGGCGCCACGCAGATCAAGGCTCAGCCGAAGAAGATCGTCACGCTGGGCCTGTCCGACCAGGACACGGTCCTGGCCCTGGGCGCCAAGCCGGTCGGTGCGATCGACTGGTTCAAGGAGAAGCCGTACGGCAAGTGGCCGTGGGCGAAGGACCTGTGGGGCACCACGCCGCAGATCGTGGGCGAGCGCGACGAGTACAACATGGAGAAGATCCTCAAGCTCCAGCCGGATCTGATCATCGCCGTCTACTCCGGGATGAAGAAGGAGCAGTACGAAACGCTGGCCAGGATAGCCCCGGTGGTCGCCCAGCCCAAGGGCTTCGACGACTACGGCGCACCGTGGCAGGCGATGACGCGGCAGATCGGCAAGGCGCTCGGCAAGGAGCCCGAGACCGAGCAGCGCATCGCGGGAATCGACGCGCGGTTCAAGGCCATTCGCGCGGAGCATCCCGAGTTCGCGGGCCAGACGGTGACCGTGGCGGACACCTTCGAAGCGGGCATCTACTCGGCCTTCGGCAAGACCGACCCCAAGGCGATCTTCTTCGCCGAGCTGGGGTTCAGGAGCAACCCCCGGGTGGACGCGCTCGCCAAGCCGGGCTCCAATGTCGTCAACCTGAGCGCCGAGCAGTTGGACGTCCTGGACACCGACCGGCTGATCTGGGTCACCTCCGGAGCCGAACACAACACGCGCATCAAGGCCGAGCCGTTCTACGGCAAGCTGAAGGTCTCCCAGGACAAGCGTGACCTGTTCGTCCCCTACGAGAACCCGGACGTCGGCGCCGCGTTCTCCTTCAACACGGTTTTGTCGATCCCGTACGCGATCGACCAGATGTTGCCGCTGCTCACCGCCAAGTCCAACTGACGTCTCGTGGAAGTGGAATCCGTTCGCCGGGAGACCGCGGTTTCCCCCGACGCGTCGTCGTCACGGGCGACGCGTCGGGTGACGGGGCTGGCAATCGCGGTCCCCGTACTGGTGCTGCTGTGCTTCGTCAGTGTCTGGGTGGGCTCGCGCGACATCGCGTTCACCGAGGCCTGGAACCTGTTGTGGCACAACGACGGTTCCAAGGCCGCACTGGTCATCCACGACTACCGCCTTCCCCGTACGGTGTTGGGCATCCTGGTCGGGATGGCCCTGGGCCTGGCCGGGGCGCTGATGCAGGCGATGACGCGCAATCCGCTCGCCGACCCCGGTCTGCTCGGGGTGAATTCCGGCGCGTCGACCGGTGTGGTCGTGGCCACCGCGTACGTCGGCGTGGGTTCGGTCCTGGGCCACCTGTGGTTCGCGTTCGTCGGTGCCGCGATCGCGTCGGTGCTCGTCTACGTGGTGGGTTCGTCCGGGCGCGGCCCCGCGACGCCCGAGCGCCTGGTGATCGCGGGGGCGGCGGTGACCGCCGTGTGCTATGCGTTCGACTCGGCGGTGTTGCTCCTGGACCCGCGCGCGTTCAACGACTACCGGTTCTGGATCGTCGGCTCGCTGGCCGGCAGGCAGTACGACGTCGTGTGGGTGATCGCGCCGTTCGTCGTGTCGGCGATGCTGCTGACCTTGAGCCTCGCCCGGCCGCTGAACGCGCTGTCCCTGGGCGACGACGTCGCGCGCGGGCTCGGCATCCGGGTCGGCCGCGTCCGAGTGCTCGGCGTCGTCGCGGTGATGCTCCTGTGCGGGACCGCGACCGCGGCGGCCGGCCCGATCGCCTTCGTGGGCCTGGCCGTTCCGCACGTGGCGCGCTTCATCGTCGGCCCCGACCAGCGCTGGGTCATGGCGTACTCGATCGTGCTCGCGCCGATCCTGCTGATCGGTTCGGATGTCCTGGGTCGTGTGCTGGGATCACCGGGCGAGATCCAGGTCGGCATCGTCACCGCGCTCCTGGGAGGGCCGATGTTCCTGGCATTGTGTCGCCGGCGGAAGCTGGTGGCGTTGTGACGCCCGGCCTGGTCCTGCGCGATCGACGCGGCCGATTCTCCATCCGGGTCAGGCCCCGTCCGGTCGTGGTGGGCCTGGTGTCGTTCGCCACGCTCGTGGCCCTGATGGCCGTCACCCTGACCACCGGCGAATTCACGCTGTCGTTGTCCGAGGTGGTGCGGGCCCTGATCGGTCGGGGCTCGCCCAGTGCCGACTTCGTCGTCAACACCCTGCGCCTGCCCAGGCTGCTGACCGCGGTGTCGGTGGGCGCCGCGCTCGCGGTCAGCGGGGCGATCCTGCAAACCGTGTCGGGCAATCCGCTCGGCAGCCCGGACGTCATCGGCTTCACCAACGGATCGGCGACCGGCGCCCTGGTCGTCATCACCGTGCTGCACGGCGGCATGACCGAGATCGCGCTCGGCGCCCTCGTCGGCGGACTGGCCACCGCCGTGGCCGTCTACCTCTTGGCCTTCGGCGGGGGCGCGGGCGGATTCCGGCTCATCGTGATGGGCATCGGCGTCGGCGCCATCCTGCTCGCGCTCAATTCCTATCTGGTCACCCGGGCCGACTGGCAGGACGCGCTGGAGGCCCAACACTGGCTCGTCGGCAGTCTCAACAACCGAGGCTGGGACCAGGCCAACGCCATGCTGATCGCCTGCCTGGTCCTGCTCCCGGTGGCCTTCGGATACACCCGCAGGCTCTCGCTGTTGGCGATGGGCGACGACAGCGCGCAGGCGCTCGGAGTGGACGCGCGCCGCACCCGACTGGTCATGTTGCTGGTCGGTGTCGCACTGGCCGCGGTCGCCACCGCCGCCACCGGCCCGGTCTGGTTCGTGGCGCTGGCCGCCCCGCAACTCTCCCGCCGCCTGGTACGGTCCCCCGGCCCGGGACTGGTCAACGCCGCCCTCATGGGAGCCGTCCTGCTCACCGCGAGCGACCTGGCCGTACAGCGCCTGTTCACCGCCGGCGTGCTGCCGGTGGGCGTGGCCACGGGATCCCTCGGCGGCCTCTATCTGCTGGGCCTGCTCCTCGCCGAGTCACGCCGAACCCGATCCTGACGAAACGAGGCCCTTCGCCGGCCCGGCGAACCGAGGACACGTCCCGTGTGACCGGGGCGGCGACACGCCCGGAGGCGGAAACCGCACCGCGCACGGCGCCACCGGGTCGGCGCACCGGCTCAGGTGAATGTCGCTTCGGCCAGGGTGGCACCGAGGTAGGCCGCGGCCAGGCCCGCCGCGATGCCGATGATCACGTTGGCGGCGGCGAACGCTTTCGCGCCGGTCTCGGTCAGGCGGACGGTCTCGAAGGAGAAGGTGGAGTACGTGCTGAGCGTCGCGCACAGCCCGGGGCCGATCAGGTGTTGGAGGGCCGCGGGCACGGTGGTGGCGGTGGCGGCGCCGGTCAGGAAGCCGAGCCCGGTGCAGGCGGCCAGGTTCACCGCGAGCGTGCCCCACGGGAAGACGCCTTCGTGCCGGGCCTGGATGGCCTTGTCGGTCAGGTAGCGCAGGGGCGCGCCGACGAGGGCGCCGGTGATGACCATGAGCCAGTTCACGCCGTGCCCGCCTTCCGGGCGGCGCGGGGCGGCGCGAGCCATCGGGTGAGGCCGGCCGCACCCCACAGCGCGAACAGGGCGGCGGCGAGGGTTGCCGCGAGGTAGGCCGACGCGACGCCGGCGCGTCCGTCGTCGATCAGGTGTCGGGCGTCGACGGCGTAGGTGGAGAAGGTGGTGAAGCCGCCGAGGACGCCGGTGCCGAGGAAGGGCCGCACCAGGGGGTGGGCGGTGGCGCGTTCGGTGATCAGCACCATGAGCACGCCCATCAGGGCGCTCCCGGTGACGTTGATCCAGAAGGTGGTCCACGGGAACGTGCCCGGTGCGGTCGGCCAGATCAGGGTCGCGCCATAGCGGGCACACGCGCCGATCACACCGCCCGTCGCGATCGCGGCGAGGATCTCGGCTTGCCGGCGGCGCGGCCCGCGCGGCGGCCACGGGTCGATCGCGGTGTCGGGGTCGACCGGCTCGGCCTGCCACCCGCCCGGCGCGGCGGGTTCGGCGTGTTGATCGGGGCGCTGGTCGGGATGCACGGCGTTCAGGCTCCCACCTGATCGACTTGGCCCCGTGGCGCGCGGGCACGCACGGGGAAGGTCAGGTAGGGACCGTTGGCGACCGGGTCGCGGTTCGGGTACGGCGGGCCCCACCGCCGTGCGGCCGCCCACCGGACCGCCGCACGGTCAGGATACCGACATGCGCGGCGGAAGTCGGGCGCGTGGCAACCCCGCCGGGCCGGTCGGCCAGGGGGGCGGCTTGGGCGGAAGGCGGGGCCGGCTGTCCTTCCGTCCGGGCGGGATTCGCTAGCGCATCGCCGGGTCGGTCGCGTCGCGGACGGGATCGGGCATGGTCCAGCGGTGCCCGCGCCTGGGGTGCAGGTAGGCGTAGTAGTAGAGGTAGCCCGCCGCGACCATGGCCACGGCGATCCCGACCGGGCGCCGGTCGGAGTCGATCGACTCGTACAGCACGTAGGCCATCACGCCGATCACGCCGAGCGGTACCCACGGCCAGGCCGGTAGGTCGCGTGGGCGGTGGTCCCCCTGATCCGGCCGTACAGCGCGGAGACGGCGACGAAGATGTACAGCACCACCAGGTTCGCTCCGGTGGCCAGGATCAGGGTGTCGAGCGGGACGAGCCACGCGACCACGATCGCGGCGCCGCCCATCACCAGGGTGGCCAGGACGGGAGTGCGCAGCCGCGGGTGCACGGCGGCCGGCGGCCTGCCCACCACGTCGGGCCAGGCCCGGTCGCGGGCGGAGGAGTACAGCAGGCGGCCGACCTGCAGCATGATCGCGATCACCGCGTTGACGATGGCGATGGCTATGCCCAGGCTGACGACGGTGTTCACCGCGTCGCCGCCGCGTTCGAGCAGGAAGTAGTTCATCGGGGACGGGGCCGCCATGAGTTCGCTCGTACTCGGCGTGCCCAGGAGTACGGCCACCAGCGGAAGGCACTCCGCGACCACGGTGATGCCGAGCGACCACATCACGACCTTGCCGATCGAGGAGACCTGCCGGGTTTCCTCGGCGAAGTACACGGCGGTGCCGTAGCCGTTGTAGGCGAACAGTGCCGTGGCGGCGAAGGACACGACGAGCCCGGCCGAGGCGCCGACCAGGATGTTGCCCTCCCCCAGGGCGTGCGCCGTCCACAGCGTGGACACCGGCTGCTCGACGTGGACCAGGCCGAGCCAGGCGAGCACCGCGATCGCCGCGAGCTCGACCGCCAGGAAGACCCCGGTGACCCAGGCGTCGAGGCGAATGCCCAGGACGGCGACGAGCGAGGCCAAGGCGATGACGGCGAGCCCGGTCCGCTTTCCGCCGAGCGAGCCCCACACCACACCCAGGTAGTCGCCGGTGCCCAGCGCGATCACCGCCACCGTCAGGACTCCGCCGAGCAGGCCGAGCGCGAACAGCGCGAAGCCCGTGGACCGGCCGAGGGTGCGCGCGGCGAAGGCATACTCGCCGCCGGTGATCGGGAACGCGCTGGACAACTCGGCGTAACACAGGGCCATCAGCATCCCGGCGACGGCCGCCGGCGCGAACGCCAGGGCCGCGGCGCCACCGAGCCCACTGATCGCCGACGGCATGATGATGAAGACGCTCGACGCGGGCGTGACCGAGGACAGCGTGATGAACATGTTCTCGCGCAGGCCGAGCGAGCGGGACAGGTCCTGGGCGTAGACCGCCGGCTGTGCCGGCGAGGTGCCGGCGGGCGTCTGACTGCCATCGGAATCGGCCATGAGGCTCCCTTGTCAGTTCTTTGACGCCGGAGTCAATGTTATGGAAGACTTCCACGTCAATGGGCATCCCATAATTTGGCAATCAGGACAAGGAACGATGCATGGCGCGACCGAGGAACCAGACGGCGAGACGTGAGCAACTGGTCCACGCGGCCACCGCGGCGGTCGGCCGGCACGGTCTGGCCCAGTTGCGGGTGGCCGACATCGCCGAGGTGGCGGGCGTCGCCCGGGGGTCGGTCAGCTACTACTTCAGCGACCTGGGCGACCTGCTGCGGCAGGTGTACCAACAGGCCGCGGACCGCTTCTACACGTCCCGCACCGACACCGCCTCCCGGCTGCCCGACGCCCGCGACAAGCTCGTGGCCTGCGCACGGCGCGGCCTGCCGGCCGGTCCGGAAGACGAACTCGCGGTCGTCCTGTACGAGTTCAGCGCCGCCGCTCGCGACGAGAGCGAATACGCCACGTTGGCGCAGAGCCTGTACGACCGACAGGTCGCCATGTACGGCTCGATCCTGGAGATCGGGCAGGCCCAGGGCCACTTCCGGTTCACCGAACCGATCCGGGACGTGGCCGCGAACCTGGTCACCCTCGAGGACGGCTACGGCCTGCACATCGTGAGCCGCAACTCCTCGCTGCCGCCCGAGCGGGCCCTGGCCCTGATCCTGGCCCACGCCCGCCAGGCCACCGACTGCCCCGACCTGCGCCCGGACCGAGCCGTCCCCGATCCCGACGCACCGGGCCACGACGTGCCCGGCCAGGGCACGCCGGCCCCGGACGCGGCCGACCACGGCACCGGTGGCCACAGGGCTCCCGACGACGACACCCGGAAAGGCACCGCGTGAACACCCCCGCACCATCCCCCCTGACCTCCACCCCGTCGGGTCGACCACGCGCCCGGGCCCTGGGCATCCGCCTCGACGGCACACCCGGGCCGGCCAACGCGCTCACCGACGTCCCCGGAGTCCGCATCGGCTACACGACCCTGGTCCAGGGGTCGTCGGTGCGCACCGGCGTCACCGCCGTGTTGCCGCGCGGCCGGGACGGCGTCGGCCTGCCGTGCGCCGCGGGTCGGTACACGCTCAACGGCAACGGCGAGATGACCGGCAGCAGTTGGCTCGACGAGACCGGCAGCCTGGCGGGCCCGGTGATGATCACCAACACACACGCGGTGGGTCCCGTGCACCGGGGGGTCGTCGACTGGACGGTGGCCAACCGACCCGAACTCGCGCGGCAGTGGCTGCTTCCGGTGGTCGCCGAGACCTGGGACGGCTACCTCAACGACATCAACGGCCCGCACGTCCGCGCCGAGCACGCGATAGCCGCGATCGACACGGCCGCCTCCGGCCCGATCGAGGAGGGCTGCGTGGGCGGCGGGACCGGCATGAACTGCTACGGCTTCAAAGGGGGTTCGGGGACATCCAGTCGGGTGGTGGAGTACGGGACGGCCCGCTACACCGTCGGCGCCTTCGTCCAGGCCAACTTCGGCGCGCGGCGCGAACTGGTCGTCGCCGGCGTCCCCGTGGGCCGGCGGCTGTCCCAGGACAACCCGATGGAGGACACCGACTGGTTCGCCCCCGGCGGCGCCGGCTCGGTCATCGTGGTGATCGGCACCGACGCTCCCCTGCTGCCCGGCCAGTGCAAGGCCCTGGCCCGCCGGGTTCCGCTGGGCCTGGCCCGGACCGGCACGACCGGCAGCCACTTCTCCGGCGACATCTTCCTGGCCTTCTCCACCGCCAACCCCGGTGCCCTGACCAGCGTTTTCCCGCAATCCCCACCCACGGACGAGGACTACGACACGCTGCGCCACATCCCCTGGGGCCGCATCGATCCGTTCTACGACGCGACCGTGCAGGCCGTCGAGGAGGCCGTACTCAACGCCCTGGTCACCGCCGAGGAGACCACCGGCCACAACGGCCACCGCACCCCGGCCCTCCCGCACGCCCGCCTGCGCACCCTGCTCGCCGAACGAGGCCCCGACGTCGCCGGCTGAGGCCGTGTGCTCGACCGGTTCGGCCACATCTCGACGCGGACCTCGCCTCCGGCCTGGACCACACGCCCACCATCCGCCGGGGCGAGGCGCCGTCGGCCCGCCTCGGCTCGGCGCGGGAACACCGGGTCGGATCGGGCCTCCGACATCCCGTTCGCGCGACCGCGCCGGCCGGATGGCGCGGGGCCCCGCGGGTCTGAATTCAGCCCGAGTGCCTCCCTGTACGGTGGTTTTCGGCCGGCGCCGAAAGGCGCGTCCACGGCCTTGAACAAGGGGGTTACGGGGATTTGAAAGTCACGGGGAAACGCCGAATATCGTTGGTTGCCGCGTTCGCGGCAACCGCCGCGATCGTGGGTGGATTGCAGCTCTCGGGCTCGGCGTTCGGCGACCAGAGCGACCAGGACGCCAAGCCGGCTCCGACCGCCGAGGCTCCGGTGCCGACCCAGCAGGCGCTGGAAGGGGTCGAGCCACCCGACACCGGCTGGTCGGATGTGGACGGCACCGCGTTCGTCAACGGGCGGATGACGATTCCCGCGGTAAACCCCACCAAGCAACGCGCGGCCGTCTCCGCCGCCGCGGCGGCGCCGTCCGGGCCCGGTTGGAAGTCGGCCGGCGCGACGAAGCTCCTGTCGACCGGCTACACGATCAAGTTCTACGACCAGAAGTCCGTCGACTGGCTGGGTCCGTACGTCAAGCGCTCGGCAGCCGAGATCCAACGCGAGACCGCGCTGCCGATCAAGGTGGACACCAAGCCGGTCGGCCACGACTATGTCCGCCCCAAGGGCGAAATCGTGATCGGCGCGTTCCTGAACCCGTGCGTGACGACCACCGACGGCAGTCCGTGGAAGATCGTCATGGACGGATCCGGTACCCCGGGGTGGAGTTGCGGGTTCCATTCGCGCAGCACTCCGGACACGGTCACCAGCGGGCACGCGTACATCAACACGTCCTTCTTCACCGCCGCCGGCAAGCCCACCGCGCGCGTCGGCGAGGTCCAGATGCGGAACCACATCAGCCACGAACTGGGCCACACCCTGGGCCTGACGCACGCCGACGACTCGCCGGGACAATGCGTCAAGGGCACGGACTCGGGTCAGAGCCCGGTCATGTGCACGCGCTTGAACGCCTACCCGGACTCCCGAGCGGGCCAGTACGTACAGCAGTTCGACGTACAGGGTCTGCGCTCGCTGGCCGCCGCGGCGGGCGCTCCGGTGTCCCCGCAGGGCAAGGTCACCGGGATCGCCGGCAAGTGTCTGGACGTCAAGGGCGGCAAGCCGGCCAACGGCACCCAGATCCAGATCTACACCTGCAACACCGGCCCGGGCCAGTCCTGGATCCTGCACCCGGACGGCACACTGCGCTCGATGGGCAAGTGCCTGGACAACGCGCGCAACGCGAGCACCGAGAACAACAAGATCTCGCTGTTCGACTGCAACGCCTCGGCCGCGCAGAAGTGGCGGATCGACGCCAAGGGTCGGATCGTTCACGTCGCGAGCGGCAAGGTCCTCGACGTCAAGGGCGGCAACACCGCGAACAGCACCGTGGTGCAACTGCACTCCGCCAACGCGGGCAAGGGTCAACTCTGGAACGTCCCCAGGTAGGGACGACGGAAGCAGGACGGTGAAATTCCCCGTCGATCGCTGACGCGAGCCTCGGCAAGCGTGCCTCTCGACAAGACGGCCCGGGTCGGCTCCCCCGACCCGGGCCGCCGCGCGTTCGATCCAGGGGCGGCGGCCGCGTCGGTCAGCGACCGGAGGTCGGGCGCTTCGGCGGCTCGATGCGCACGCGCCGCTCGGCGGGCGCGTCCTCGAGGTCGTCGAGCTGCGCGACGATCGTGCTGCGCAGGTCGTCGTAGTCCGCGAAGTAGTAGTCGTTGAACAGGGTGAAGCCCGTCCACATCAGGTTGGCGCACACCCGCGCCGGCACCCGGCCGGTCTGCGCGCCCATGCCGACCAGCGCGACCGACGCGATGCTGCCCGGCGCCTCTTCGTTCTGCCGGTGGATCGCCTGGAACGCGGCGGCACACGCCGGCGCCACGTTCAGCGTCTCGCTGACGTTCTCCGACGACGTCTCCATCGTCGGGGTCGAGATCAGGAACTTCGGGTTGACCGCGCCGGACGAGACGCACACCGCGCTTCCCACCGGGAGGCTTCCCGCGAACCGGTCGCGGATCGCCCGTTGCACGCGCAATTGGATACCCGCCCCGAGGTGGCGCTTGATGACCGCGTCGACCCCGCCGTCCATCCGCCCGCGCGAGTTGGTCGGGGTGACCCAGGCGTCGACCTGCCGCGGCAAGCGCACCCTCTTCGAGGTGCTCCCGGCCCGCGCCGTGGGCATCCGCCGCTTCTCCGCGTTCACCGACGAGGAGGAGTTCATCCTCCTGCCGGGCACGCAGCTCAAGGTGACGAGCGTCAAGGCCGAGCGCGGCGGCCTGTGCACCGTGCACCTGACCGAACTGGAGGAGCAGACCCTCGTGTCGTGATCCGACGCCGGTGCGGTCCATCGCACCGGCGCTCACGCGGGAAACGGAACTCGCCGCGCCCGAGCCGGGCGCGGCGAGTTCCTGTCGTTCTCCCCCGGTCGAGCCCGAGCCGTTGTCGGGCTTCGAACGCCCTCAGCAGCCGGGCGGGGTCGACTCGGGCTCCCCGCAGACGCCGCCGGCGTCGTCGGAGACCGCCAGTTCGAGCAGGTGGAAGAGGTCGTCGCGTTGAGCGGGGGTCAGCGCGCCCAGCACTTCCTCCTCGGCCGCCGCGAGGGCGAATTCGGCTCCGGCGAGCATGCGCAGCCCGGCATCGGTGATGTGCACGGTATGCCGACGCCGGTCCTCGGGCGAACGTCGGCGCTCGGCGAGTCCGGCGGTCTCGAGTTCGTTGAGCAGCCCCACCACGTTCGCACGATCCAGCGTCAGTTTCGCCGAGAGCGCCTGCTGACTGCTGCCGTCGATGTGCCGCAGCACCGTCAGGGCGACCAAGTGCCGTGGGCGAAGCCCCAGTTCGGTCAGGACAGCCTCCGAATGCACGCGCATCCTGCGCGCGAGGTGGTCCAACAGGGCGCCGGAGCGGCGCACCGGCTGATTCACCACGGGCAAGGAGGCCATGCAAGGAGGGTACCCATGCCCCTGAAGATATGTATGCTGTGAATCGTTGGCGATGCACCAATCAATCATGGAAGGCAAACCGATGCCTCGTTTGTTGCACATCGACTCCAGCGTCCAGGGCGACCGCTCGATCAGTCGCCGACTCACCGCGCGCGCCGCGGCCGCCTGGCAGGCCGCGCACCCCGACGGATCCGTCACCTACCGCGATCTCGGCGCCGATCCCCTCCCGCACCTGGACACGGCCTCCGCGTCGGCCGGAGCCGTACCGGCGGACGAACGCACGTCGGCCCAGGCCGCGTCGTGGGAACTGGTCGAGCGGGTCGTGGGCGAGGTGAGGGAGGCGGACACGGTGCTTCTGGGCCTGCCGCTGTACAACTACGGCGCGCCGAGCAGCGTCAAGGCCTGGGTCGATCACCTCATCGCCCCCGGTCTGTCCCTGGACGCCGCGACGGGCGAACCGTTGCTGGGCGGAAGGGAGTTCCTCGTCCTCGCCGCCCGCGGCGGCGGGTACGGTCCCGGAACCCCGCGCGAGGGGTGGGCGCACGCCGAACAGTGGCTCACGCACGGGGTCTCGCTGACCGGACTGGATCCGGTCTTCATCACCGCCGAGCTCACCCTGGCGCCGATGCAACCGGCCATGGCCGAACTGATACCGCTGTTCGAGGAGAGCCTCGCCGATGCCGAACGGGCCATCGACCGGCGCTGGACCCCCGTGACCGTGGCGTAGCACGCCCGACGCCGGGGCGGCAGCGCACTGACCGAATCCGGCACGGGCCGGCCGCATGCGGGCGCCGGCCGGCCCGGCGGACGGCGGGGCCCGCGCTCGCGCCCGGCCCGCGTCACCCAACCCGTGTCACCCGGATCCGGTCGGCACCGGCTCGGCGGCGTGCCGAGCGTAGGCGTGTACCGCGACGGCGAGGTCCTCCCAGGCCATCCCCACACTCTTGAACAGGCGCGGCCGGTCGTCGGGAACGGCGGCCCGTCCGCGCACCAACTCCGCGAGGTTGACCGGCGCGAGCACCGCGTCGAGCGCCTGCTCACCGGCCGGGATGATCAGGTCCCCGGCCTCTTCGAGCGCGGCGGCACGAGCCTCGACGTACACCGCCGAACGACGCACGAGCGCGGTGTCCACCTCGCGCGCGGTCGGTTCGTGGGATCCCACCGCCGCTACGGCGGCGTGGGCGGGGACCAGGTCGCCGTCGAACAGGGGGGTGCGGGCCGTGGTGGCGCACACCACGATGTCGGCGCCGGCCACGGCTTCCGGACCGCCGACGGCCGCCGCGAGACCCAGCGAGCGGGCGTACTCGGCCAGTGCCCGAGCCGACGCGACGCGGCGGGCGACCACGGTGAGTCGGGTCAGGGGGCGGATGGCGAGCACGGCCCGCAGGTGTGCGTACGCCTGCGGGCCCGTGCCGAACAGCACCAGGTGCGACGCGTCGGGGACGGCGAGGCGGCGCAGGGCGACGGCGGTGACGGCCGGGGTGCGGATCGCGGTGAGCGCGGCGCCGTCGAACAGTGCCAGCGGCTGAAGCGTGGGTCCGTCCAGGAGCAAATAGCTACCGGTGATCCGCGGCAGGCCCCTGGCAGGGTTGCCGGCGGCCACTCCGGCGATCTTGACGCCCACATGGGTCGACAGGGCGGCGGGCATCAGCAGAAGTTCCCCGGCGGGAACGGCGACGCTCGAACGTGCCGGTACCCGCTCGGGATCCAGCCCGGCCGACAGGGTGTCTTCGATCGTCGTGACGGCCTCGATCGGCGTCGAGGCGAGCTCGATCATGGGGAGTCGGTTCGTCGTCACAGCAGAAACCCGGTGCCGAGACGGTCGTCGGCTTCGAGCACGAAACGGTGTTCGCCGGTGCGATGCGCCGTACCGGTGACCTCGGTGATCACGCCGGCGGGGTGTTCGCCGGCGATCCGGCCGGTGAAGACGGTGCCGACGACGGACTCGTGCCGCAGTTCCTCGTGCGGTCCGATCCGACCGCTGTCGGCCAGCAGTGCCAGTCGGGCGGAGGTGCCCGAACCGCACGGAGACCGGTCTATCTGTCCGTCCGCGAAGACGGTGACGTTGCGTTGACGGGGTCCCGTCGCGGTATCCGGGAGTTCCTCGTACAGGATGACGCCGTAGACGCCGGACAGGCGGGGGTCGTCGGGGTGCCGGGTGGCGGGTTCGTCGGCGAGAGCGGCGCGGATCTCCCGGCCGATCGCGGTGAGTTCGGGTAGTCCGGCCGGTTCGACGGCGAGCCCGAGGGCCGCCGCGGAGACGGAGGCGTAGCACGCCCCGGAGTGGGCGATGTCGACGTGCACGAGGCCACGGGAGGTGGTGACCGGGATCTTTCTCGCGGCGACGCCGGTGGGGACGTTGCGGAAGGTCACCGCGGTGGTGCGACCGGCTCGGCGGTGCACGGTGGCGGTGACCCTGCCGGAGGGGACGTCGATGCGCACCCGTGCCGGACCGTCGGCGGGGGCCGCGACCAGTCCCGAGTCCACCGCCCACGCGCCGAGCGCGATGGTGCCGTGGCCGCAGGCGGTGGAGTAGCCGTCCTTGTGCCAGAAGAGCACCCCCAGGTGCGCCTCGTTGTCGTCCGCGGGAACGACGAACCCGCCGTACATGCCGCTGTGTCCGCGCGGTTCGCGGGTGAGCAGTCGGCGGATGTCGTCGAGGGGTCCCGGACGCGGGGCGGTGGCGGTGCCGCCCGCGCCGAGCGCGATCGCGCGGCGCTCGGCGACGGTGTCACCCGCGATGGCGGGCAGTCCGCGCGAGACGATCCGGAAGGGTTCTCCCGCGGTGTGGTAGTCGACGGCGTCGATGGTCACAGGCTCGGCACTCACCAGGCAACTCCTCTATGAGATGTGACATGGTACTGAGCCTTGTCGACGCGCCGCAAGACGCGGGTGGCCTTCCGCCCGTCCCCGCGATGGCGGCACCGTCACGACCACGGCGTCCACCCGAACGGCGAACACCGCGACCGGGGCGGGGCGTTGTGCGATCTAACGCTGCGGCCTGGGCGGCCGGCTCCGCGGAACGTCCTTGACGAACACGATCCCGTCGATTCCGGCGAGGTGGGCCGGGTCGAGCGGGGCGTAGCCGTACCAGGTGGACGCGCGCGGGGTGGGCCGGGTTTCGCCCAGGGCGGTGGCGAGCCGGCGGGGGTCGACGACGCGGTTGTCGTGCGGGAGCGCGTACAGGAGTCCTTCGACGGTGTCCGGGGACGGGGTGTGCACGCCGCGGTGCCCGATCGTGCCGAGGGCCGTGTGGACGAAGGCGTACTCCTCGCCCAGATGGGCGTTCACGATCGCGCCGGCACTCCACCACTCCAGCGGCACGTCGTCCATCCGCGTCGTGCTCATCTCCCGCTGGAGATGGCCGTTGTGCGCGTGCACCAGTGCCGGGCCACGCGCGGCGACGGCGAGAAGATTGTCGGCCATCATCTGGTCCCGCGCACCCAGCAGTTGCGTCATGCGGCTCGGTGTGGGGTCGGCCATCCGGAAGTGGTAGCGCAGCAGGCCGGTGGCGGTACGCCCGTACAGACGCGCTCGGTCCCAGTCCTCGCGCGAGCCCGCCGCGATCAGCTCCGGCGTGCGAGCGTCCAGCAGTGCCACCAAGTCGTCGACGACCAGCCGCAGTTCCCCGGCCTCGGCCGACCGCCCCACGGACCGGGAAGGGTCCCTCATCGCGGCGGGATCGGTCCAGCGCTCGTCCGGGCCGAGCAGGCGGTCGAGCGTTCGCGCCGCGCGCGGGAGCAGTTCCGCGGTCACCAGCGCCGCGAGGTAGTCGTGCAGCGCGGTGACGGCCTGTCGTGGGCTCGCGGCGCCGGTGATCTCCAACGGGCCATCGACGCCGGCGAAGCGAAGCTGCTCGGACGCGGGCCGTCCGTCGTTGAACGCCCGCATCCAGCACACGAGTTCGCGGTTGCCGGCGGCCGCGCCGAACCCGTGGCTGAAGCCGCGCTCCATCACCTCGTCGAGGATGCCGGTGCCCGAGGTGACGTAGTCGTCCACGACCAGGCCCATCATGCAGTCGCTCTCGATCGCGATCGTCCGGTAGCCCTCCTGCTCGACGAGTTCTCGGAAGAGGTGGTTGCGCAGTTCGAGCAGGGCGTCCTCGCCGTGGGTGGGCTCGCCCAGCGCGAGCAGCCGCGGCCGGACCGGGAGCAGCCTCATGACGGCGGCGGCCTCGACGGCGTGGGCGGTGTCCTCGACGGCGTCGGTCATACCTTGTCCAGTAGCCATGCCTTGAACGGTATCGTTCAACTTTCGGTGGAAACTTCTTCGCTGGAGTATCAGGACCATGAGGCTAAGTGGTGGCCGAAACCCTCAAACCGGTGATCGACTCAGGCCGATCGACCTGGCGCGCGGGCACGGTCTGTCCACACAGGCCGTCCGGAACTACGAGGACGCCGGCATCCTTCCGGCCGCCGATCGCACGGCCCACGGTTATCGCACCTACACGCCGCTGCACGCGCGTGCCCTGGGCGCGTTCCTGGCGCTGGTGCCCGGCCACGGCCACCGCACGGCGAGCGCGATCATGCGGGCCGTGAACGAGGGCGCGGTCGACGAGGCGTTGCGCCTCGTCGACGAGAGCCACGCCCGACTCCTCGAGGATCGGCAGACGCTCCAGGCCGTGCGGGGCGCCCTGCGCGACCTGGCGCCCTCGATGACGCCCGCGCCCGACGCGGCGGTGTCCGGCGGGCGTGGCGGCACGTTCATCGGGCCGCTGGCGGGAAAGCTCGGCGTCCGGGCCGCGACGCTGCGCAAATGGGAGCGGGCCGGGTTGGTGCATCCCCGCCGCGACCCGCTGACCGGGTACCGCGTCTACGACGAGGCCGACGTGCGCGATGCCCGGATGGCCCACCAACTCAGGCGGGGCGGCTATCTGTTGGAGCAGATCGCCCCGCTGATCGCCCGGGTGCGGGCGGCCGGCGGTCCGGAACCGCTGGAGGCCGCGCTCCGCGACTGGAGCGACCGGCTGTCCGCTCGCGGCCGGGCGATGCTGGCCGGCGCCGCGGAACTGGAGGCGTACCTCCGCGCGCGCGGCTGACACTTCGGCCGCCGGCCGGGCGCAGCGGGTACGAGGAAGGCTTGGCGCCCCCCGACCGCACGACCCTCGAGGTCGCCGCTCCGGCCCGGCTCACGGCGGAGGCGGGCGAGCCGGCCTCGACCTTGCCCCACGCGGCACCCGCGGTTGTCGCGTGCGGCGAGACGATCGGCCTCAGCCGAGGAAGAGCGGGAACCGCGCCGCCGACTCGCCCAGTTCGGCCTTCTCCGCGTCGGTCGGGGCGCGCCGCCCGGTGCCGACCAACAGCGCGTCCCGGTCCGAGAACGACGCGGGGAACGCGATGCCGGCGATCTGCTCCAGCATCTCGCGCGTCCGGGCGAGGCCCTCCGCCGGCGGCTGGGTCGCGTCCGGCAGATGCGCGATCAGGTCGAGGTGATGCAGCGTCCACTCCAGGACGTACACGCCCAGGTAGTCGTGCACGGTCAGAACCTGGTCGCGGGTACCGACCCGAAGGTCGGGGTCGGCGAGTTCGGCGGCGCGACCGGCGGCGGAGCCGACGTCGTCCAGGTGGAACTTGAGCAGCCCCGGCTCCTGGTACGCGGCGGCCAGCCGAACGGTCAGCGCGTCGAGCGGGTCGTCACCGGTCGGGGCCGCCTCGGCGACGTCCCAGTAGGTCACCGCGTCGCGGGTGGGTTCCGTCTCGGCCGGGGTCGCCAGGGTGATCAGGACGTCCTGGGCGTCGATGACCAGATGGCACACCAGGTCACGCACGAGCCAGCCGGTACAGCCGGACGGCTTCGCGAAGTCCTCGTCGGAGAGATCGGCGACCGCCGCGCGCAACGCCGTCCACGAATGGGAGAAGAGTTCCACGTGGGCACGGTAATGCGGTGCCGCACGGGCGGACAAACGCATTTGCGGCCGGCGGCTCGTGTCTCCGGACGGCTCGCCTCGCGACAGCGGCGCGGCGCGGGGCGGCACTGGAGAGGCTCCGTTCCGCGCCTTCGGTCCGGGTGTGACGCGCGGCACAGGGAACGAGACCGCGATTCCCGACCTCTTCCGGACGTCAACATCGTCGACATCCGTGGAGGCAACGGTGCGGTCCGGCACATTCACAACACGCCGAGTGTTCGGCAAACGCGCGACGGCATCGGTGGTGGCTCTCGTGCTGAGCGCGGGATTCGGCGTCGGCGCGGCACCGGCCGAAGCCGCGGACGGCGATCGGGGCGGTCGCTTCCGGGAGGCGTACGTGTCCGTCGACGCGGTCCGCGTCCTGAAGGTGGGGCGTCCCGACGCCCGCCGAGTCCTCGTCCTGGCACCGGGCATGTACGGCGCGGCGGGCGACCTGCGCGTCCTGGCCCGCGATCTGACCCGGGCGTTGCCCGGGACGCAGGTGTGGGCGGTGGACCGCCGCGAGCAGTCCCGGGCCGACACCCGGGGGTTCAAGGGCGAGGATCCGGCCGCGTACTACCTCGACGGGCACTACCGCCGGCGTCCTCCGCTGCCCGAGGCCCGCGACTGGGGGCTGGCGACCGCGCTCGCCGACCTGCGCGGTGTCGTGCGGCAGGCGGCCGACTCCGGCCGCCGGCGGGTCGTGCTCGGCGGCCATTCGTGGGGTGCCACCACGGCACTCGCGTACGCCGCCTGGGACTTCGCCGGGCGGCCCGGCTATCGCGACCTGGCCGGGCTGGTCCTCATCGACGGAGGCGTGGACGGCGCCTTCGCGGGCGAGGGCTGGGAACCGCGGAACACCCCCGACGTCGTGCGCTCGCGCCTCGCCGCGATCAACGCTCCGGACGCCCCATCCTCCGCGCTCGTCGACGACTACCTCACCCGGGCCCTGGGCCTGGGTGATCGGCCCGAATCCACGGCCGTCTGGTACCAGTTGATCGCCTGGTACGCACAGCGCGCACCGCATCACCCCTCGGTGCTCGCGGCCCGCCTGCCGGAACACCTGCGACCGCCGCGCCCCGTCACCAACGCGGGGCTGCTCGGCTGGTTCATGCAGGAGTCCCCGCACACGCACACCGCGCTGTCGGTACGGTCGGGTCACCTGGACGCCGCGGGCGACTGGGTGGACGACGACATGACGCCGCTGCACCGGGTGGCCGAGGCGCAGGCCGGTCCCGAACCGGCCGGTCTCGAGTGGTACTGGCCGCAGCGCCTGAGCCTGGACCTCGAAGCCGTCGACGCGTACGCCGACACCGAGTCCGCGCGCATCCTGGGCCTGCGTCTTCGGCACGCGCGCGACGTCGACGTCCCCCTGTACGTCTTCGAGACCGGCCTCGACAAGGGCACGCAGTCGGCCGCCGCCCGCCGGGTCGTCGCCAACTCCCGTATCCCGCGCGCCACCTATGCGGCCGACCCGACGATGACCCACCTCGACGCACTGTTCGCCGCCCCCGCGCGAAACGAACTTGTCCGCACACTCCCGGCCTTCCTCCGCAGCACCTGAATTCCCGGAGCCGGGGCCCACTCGGTCGACCGAGTGGGCCCCGGCCACCCGACACGAGCCGGTCCCTGCCGGGGGCCGACTCGACGACGTCGGGTTCCGCCCGCGCGGGGGCCCTGTGCGCGAGCAAGCCGCAGGTGCGTACGGATGGCACATGTGACCGACGTCGGTTGGCTCCGAGACAACCGATGGAAGCGATGGAACCGATCGCAGTCGGTGCACGTCCGATCGACGCAGGTCGTTCGAGAAGACTTGGGGGTGGGGTGCACGGTGAGGACATGGAACCGCGGGGTGTGGACGGTGCTCGTCGCGACGGTGGTGCTGATCACGGGGGCCGCGACGGGGGCGTGCTCGGACGACGGTTCCTCCGGGCCGGATGTGGTCCGGGACAACGGGGAGTTCACCCACCGTGCGGCGCGGATCTGCGGTGACGTACTGAAGCGGCGCGCCGGCGATGCCGACTACCGCAAGGACCGCGACGCGATCGTGACGGCACTGGTCACGGTAATCAAGAAGCAACGCCCTCCCGCCGAGGTGGCCCAGGCGCTGACCCGCACCATCGAGGAATACGAGCGCACCACGCGCGACCTGGGCAGGATCACCTCCGCCGACCCGAAATGGGCCGAGGCCTGGTCCCAGGTCGCCGCGGCGATCACCGGGGACGCGAAAACATACCGCGATCGGCGTGACGCGCTGGTGAGCGAGGACTCCGCGCGGTTGGCCGCACAGTTCCGCCCCGGTGGCCTCACCTCCGACATCAACGCACCCTTGACCGTCCTCGGCCTCAACGAACGCGACTGTCGTCTCCTCCTGCAATGACGACCGCCGACTCGCACACCACACCGGCCGTCCCGCCACCGGCGCACCGCACGCGCCCGACATCGCCGGAAGCGGTCCCTTCGTGAAACACGTCAGGTGAACCCGAGCCGACGAAACATGCCCACCGCGGCACCCGCCATCCCCGCCCGGCCCGCGGGTGCCGCCGCGAGCGCGGGCGACGCCGGAGTCGGTGAGACGATGCCGATGTCGACACCGCTCGCCGGCAGGCCGGGCGGGAGCACCGGCCCGCCCGATGGTGACGGTACGTCAGTCACGCTCTTTCTTCAGGGCCGCCGCCGAGCGGCGAACGGTGTCCGGGTCGATCTCCTGGATCTGTATGGTGACGCCGTCGGGGTCGACGACGCGGATGCTGCGCCCGAAGTCCTCGTCGACGAGTTCGAATTCCTGACCGGCGTCGGCCAGTCTCATGGCGACGTCCTCGAGCCTCTCGTCCGTGGCGAAACCCAGTTCGACCGTGCCGGGCGGGCGCCCCTTGGACACGGCCGCGTCGTGGATCCCCAAGGCGCCCGCGTCGGCGGACAGTTGCGCCCACACGTCGACACTGAGCTCCGGCCGGAAGGCGAGACCGAGCCCGGCGTAGAAGCGCCGTGAGGCGTCCACATCGGTCACATACCTGATCGGAAGTACGGTCAGCAAGGTTGCTCTCCTTGGATCGTCTGGAGGGTGCGGCATCCGGTCGTCGCGCGTGGTTCGCACGCTCGGGACCGCCCGTCGGTCGGCCCGTGCCGCCCCGACGCACCGCGCGGCGGTCGAGTACGCGCGCCGCGGCCCGCCGATTCCCGGGAATCGGGAGCGGTGGCCTCGTGTGCGTTCGGTGCTGCCAGTATCGTCACCGGCGATCCGGCACCGGATGCAATGGCCGTCGAGTTCATCGGAATCGGACGTTCGAGGAGGCGAAACCCATGGAATCCGTCACGTTCGACGATCTGGATCGCCGGCTGATCCACGCTCTGCAACTCGACGGACGCGCCTCCTACAGCCGCATCGCGGCGGTGCTCGGGGTCCCCGATCGCACGATCGCGCGCCGCTACCTGCGCCTGCGCTCGCGGCTGATCGTGCGTGTGGTCGGCAACATCGACAGCCGCCGCATCGGCATGCTCGACTGGTTCGTGCGCATCCGCTGCCTGCCCGCGACCGCGGAGGCCCTCGCCCAGACGCTCTCCCAGCGCGCGGACACCTCCTGGATCGCCCCGCTGGTGGGCGGAACGGAGATCACGTGCATGGTGCGCACCCCCTCGGGGGAAGACGAGGCGCGCCCTTCGAACGAGGCACGCCCCTCGTTCTTCGACCAACTGGGGCGTACCCCCGGCGTGCGGGACGTGCTGGCGTCCTGTGTGCTGCGGCCGATCGTGGGAGTCGGCGGTTGGAAGGGACGCATGCGGGCCCTCGACGCGTCCGAACAGGTTCGCCTTCGTCCTTCGACACCCCTCGAAGCACCCGAGGCACCCGAAGCGGTGGATCTCGCGCGGGGCACGATCGTGTGGAGCGACGGCGACGAGCGCCTGGCCCGGGCGCTCGCGGAGGACGGCCGTGCGGCCCTGTCCCACCTGCGGAGCGCCACCGGATGGTCGGAGTCCACCGTTCGGCAGCGCATCACCCGGTTGCGTGACGCCGGGGTTCTGGACTTCGAGGTGGAGGTGCATCCCGGGTTCTTCGGCCGCTCGGTCGAGGCGATCGTGTGGCTGGAGGTGGCGCCGGGTCAACTGATGGCCGTCACCGAGGCGTTGTCCCGCCACGACCTGGTCGCGTATGCCGCCATCACCACCGGCCAGGCGACCGTCGTCGCGATCCTGGAGTGCCGCGACACGGACGCCCTGTACGAGTACCTGGCCACCGACCTGGCCGACGTCGCCGGCATCGGCCGCGTCGAGATCTCCATCGCGCAGCGCCGCACCAAACGCGCCGGACCGGTGGCTCCCGTGGCGTCCCGGCCGCCACGCACCCGATCCGACGACTCGACGAAGTCGTCCCGTCCGGCGTGAGGGAAACCGCCGACCGCACCCGGGGGCGCTCTCCCGACCGGGAGGCGGCCCGCCGGACTGGGGTCGAGCCCAGAGGGCGTCGTCGACCGGGAGTCCGGGTCAGCTAAGCAGCAGGGTCCGGTCCCATGTGGGGGGAACATCGGTGGCGGCGGCCAGCAGGGCCAGGATGGTGCCCGCCACGCCGTCGAGGAAGCCCGGTCCCGCGGCCGGCAGGGCGTCGCGCAGGCGCAGGAGGTGTCCGGTGAGGCCGCCCGCGGCCTCGACGAACGCGGGGTCGCCGGTGTCGTGGGCGAACCGCAGGGTGATCTGCAACAGGCCGGCGACACCGTGGCACAGGCCGGGCGTGTCGTCGACGAGCCGCGCCGACGCCGGGCGGCGATACACGGCCTTCAGGGTCCGCGTCGCGAGCTCGCACAACGAGGCGTCGCCCAGTGCGGACCCGGCCAGCCACAACGCCCGCGCGATGCCCGGGCTGCCGTAGCACCACGAGGCACGCGCGACGCGGGTGTTCGCGGGAGTCGGACGCGAGGATCCGGGCGCCCCCGGGGGTTCGGGTACGGCGACCATCGCCACCCAGTTCGGCCCCCACGCGTCGTCGGTCCGGTGCTCGGTCAGCCAGCGCGCCGCGGTCGTGACGACCTCGCGTTGGCCCTCGACCCGGACACCGGCCTCCAGGGCCAGCGCCAGCAGCGCGAGCGGTCCGGAAATGCCGTGCGACATACCGCAGTTGAGCGTGCCGTAGGGGAACATCGCACGCACCTGCGGGTCCTTCGCGGCCTCGACCGGCGTGTACCAGTGCGGCGTCCCTTCCCGCTCGGCGCACAGCGCCACCAGGGCGGTCAGAATCGCGCGGAGCGCCGGGCCCGAGGCCGGGTCGGCCGCCGACTCCGGGTCCGAGTCCGCGGCGCGGCGCAGCAGGTAGGCGCCGGTTCCGGTCAGGCCCGAGATGACGTCGAACTCCCGCACCGGTAGCCCGGATCGGCGCGCGCCGAGCGCCCGGGCACGGGTGACCGCGTCCGCCACGACCCGGTCGTGCGGCATCTCGCGGCCGTCGCCGTCGGGTATTCGCTCCGACGTCCAGGCCGCGAAGGCGGGGCCGGCGAGGCCGCCGAACAGGCCGGGTGCGCAGGCGCCCACCCGTTCCGCACCGGCGGTCGCCGCGGTCAGCCAGCCGTCGGCCGTGGCGCCCCAGCCCCGTCCGGGCAGGCACAGGTCGAGTTGCCGGTACGCCAAGGCGAGGCCCGTGCCGCCGCCGGCGAGGTCGTGTCGCACGGCGTGGGGAAGCTCGCGCGGCCGCCCCGCCAGGGCGACAACGTGGTCCAGCACGGCGGCCGACGTCGCGCCGGGCAACACCGTCCTCCATCGCGCGTCGCCCAAGGCGTTTCCTCCCACGACCCGGCCGGTGCCGTGCGGGCGGCGCTGCCTCGTTCGCCCGCGCCACGCCCGCACGGCACCGCGTGCGTCGAACCGAGCGTCAGCCGTGGCAGCGCGGCGGTTCCGTACAGGTGTCCGTGCAATCGAAGCTGGTGTGCATCGTGTCGCAACACATCACCGGCTCCAGCAATTGCTCGTCCGTTTCCGGCAGTTCCTGCAGCTCCAGCACCAGAGTCTCCGTGGTTTCCATGGTCGGCGTCCTCCCTTCGGGGGTGATCCTCACGCGTGGTCGTTCGGCCGCGACGGCGATCGGCCGGCATCCACCAGCCACGAACGATCGCCGCCGAGTCTGAGGCGCAGCAGGAAGTCCAGGACGCCGGCCAATCCGACGTTGTAGCTCGCGCAGACCTCCCGCATCGTGTCGTCGGGGACCAGCAGCCGGCCGTTCCTGCGCGTAGCCCGCACGAACAGGCAGTGCGCCATTTCGGCCGCTTGGACTCGATGCCGGTCCTCGCCCGTCGCGTCGGCAAGGTCCAGGAGCAACTCGGCGTTTCCGGCGACCCCGTGGCAGGTGCCCGGGCCGAGCCGCCAGCGGTCCCGGTATGCCGCGAGCGCGGCCCGTTCGGCGTACTCGCGAAAGCACGGGTCGCCGGTGGCCTGCCACAGACGGACCAGGAACGTGCCCACCCCGGAGGTGCCGTTGCACCAGAGGTTCAGCCCGACGCCGTCGGTTCGGCGTGGCCCCTTCGGCCACCGGGCTCCGTCGCCGCGGCGCTCGGCGACGGCGCACAGGAGACGTCCGCCGCCGACCGCCGTCTCGGTCCACTCGGGCCGCTTCAGGTCGCGTCCGGCGGCAAGCAGGAAGGCCGCGTTGCCGGCGACGCCGTGCCCGAAGCCGTACAGGACCGAGCCGCGCAGGTCGTCGGGGTACTCGGGGCCCAGGGGCCAGTCGACGCCGGTTTCGGCGTTGCGGGTGATCCGGACCAGTCCCTCGGCGCACCGTGTGACCCGGTCGGCGAAGCGTTCGTCGCCGCTCGCGTGCCACAGATGCAATTGGGCCATGCCGGCGCCGGCCAGTCCGTGGCAGATGTCGGGGTTGTTCCACTCCAGCGGGATGCGCAGTGCGTACTCGCCCGCCCGTCGGGCCAGTTGCCGGTCGCCCAAGGTGTGTGCCGCGTCGTACAGGGCCCAGGCCGTGCCGGAGCGACCGAAGTACAGGCCGGGCAGGACGCGGCTGGGCAGGGTCAGGCGTCGGTCGAGCCAGTGGGCGGCGGCGGCGAGCGCGGGCTCGGCCCTGGTGTATCCGTGTCGCACCGCCCGGTCGAGGACGGCCAGCACCCCTGCCGCGCCGACCTGCACGTTGCAGGCGTCCCCGTACGGGAGCGAGCGCGGGCGCGCCCACAGGTATTCGCCGGCCGGGTCGATCGTGTCGCCGAGGTGGGCCAGGCCGTCGTCGATCAGCCGGTCGAGGTCGGCGTCGGCCGCCGTGGGCCCCGCGCATACCGGCCCCGCGGCGGGTTCGCGCTCGAGGAACGCCGCGGCCCTGGGGAACGGCCAGCGGGCCCGGCCGTCGGCGGTCAGCCCCAACACCAGTGGGGCGAGCGCCCGCAGCGCGGGGGACGCGGGCGCCGCGGCGTGCACGATGGCCGCGATCCGGTCGCCGAACGACCTGACGGGCGTGGTATCCGCGGCCTGCACCGGGTTGATGCCGGTGGTGACGTACAGGAGTGTGGCGCCCAGGCTGTACGCGTCGACGTCCGGGCCGGGCGCGGGCGGGGCGGTGTGCGCGTCCCGGCCGGGGCCGTTGAGGTATTCCGGTGCGGTGAATCCCTGGGTGCCGGCGACGTGCGCGGGCTCGTCGAGGCGGACCGTGCATTCCATGTCGACGAGTACGGGCGCGTCGCCGGGAGCCATCACCACGTTGCTCGGCTTGAAGTCACGCACCACGAAGCCGGCGGCGTGTACCTCGCCGAGGAGTCGGACGAGTTCGCGGGCCAGGCGCCACGCGAGAGGCGCCGGCAGGCGACCGTCCGCGTCGTTCAGCCGGTCCGCGGCCCACTGTTGCAGGCTCTTGCCGTCGATGAGGTCCTCGACGAGGAACACGTGGCCGGCGCTCTCGAAGACCTCCCGTACGGCGGGCGTGACCCCGCGCGGCGCCAGGCGGGTGAGGATGTCCGCCTCGTAGCGCAGCCAGTCGCGGGCGTCGCGGCCGGCGAGATCGGCTCCGACGTGCGGGCGGGCCTCCTTGAGCAGGACGTCGTCGCCGGTGTGTTCGTCGAGCGCGCGGTAGACGCCGCCGCGGTTGGAGTGCCGGATCGCCTCCTTGACGAGGTAGCGCCCGCCGATGCGCACGGGATCGCCGCGCCGCCGGCCGGGGACGGCGGGGGCGGGCGGGTCGAAGGGCGGGCGGGCCCACGCGGGCGGCGAGAACCACGGGTCGCGCCGGTCGGGTACGAGCGTCCCGTCGGGGGCTTCGAGGCGCCCTTCGTAGAAGCCCTCGTCGGTCAGCTCGCGAGGTCGGGCGAAGCAGCCGAAGCGATAGTGGACCAGGCTGTCGGGCCGGTAGCGCCGGTCGGAGAGGATGGCCGGGCCGGGCAGACCGAGTGTCACCGCGTGCAACCGCTCTGCCAGTAGCCGCAGTTGGGCGTCGTCGGCCGGGTAGGCGGTGAGGAACTTCCCGGACTGGGCGCGGTTGGCCCGAACCGAGTTGATCTCGGCGGTGAATCGCGGCGTCACCGCGAATTTGAACGCGCATTCGTGCGCCACCAGGACCCGGGCCGCGTGCTCCAATACCGCGGGCGCCGACGCGGGAGTGGCCGAGATGTGCAACTTCCAGCCCTGCGAACGGCGTTCATGGTGCGGTGGAGTCACCATGCACCAGGATTCGCCGTCCCGGATCCGCCACGCGCCGGGCGGGCTCACCGCACTCAGGATCTCTTTCGTGATCGACTGATAGCTGCGTGTCACGGCACAAGAATGGCACCGGCAAGGTTGGTCCGGGAGAGCAGCCACCGGAAAGTCCGAAAACCGACGGTCTGCGGACGGGATCCGGGAATGTGAGGGACATCCCGACCGGGCCCGGCCGACGGCGATCGCACTGTGGTCGGCTCCGATTCCCCTGCCCCGGGCAGGGGAGAGGCCCTACCTCGACCGATCGGCTCCGATTCCCCTACCCCGACAGAGGGAGAGGCCCTACCTCGACCGAGGCGTCACCGCCGTCCCGGGCGATCGGCGCAGGTCGTGTCGAGGCTGGTCGCGGGGCACGGGCGTGGACGAACTCGACGTTTTCGGCGCGCCGTTGCGCCTCGTTGCGGCGGGCGCTCCCGAATCCGGATCGGGGACCACCCGGAGAATTGATCCAGGGACGGGTCGGGGATGTCACCGATAGTGGCCCGGGGCGTGGACCGGCACGCTCGAGGCATGACAATCTCACCCGGCTCGACCCCGAACCCTCGTGACATACACGGGAGTTCCACCGCATCGACGACGGCGCTCGGGGGCGGCCCGCACGGCACCGCTTCCCCGCCACCACTCCCCCAGTACTCCATCGCCGCGGTGCTCACCGTCTGGGCCGCGGCCGTCGTCCCGATGGCACTGCTCGCCTGGGTGGTGACCCCGATGGTCGCCGGCGACGACGCCTCGAAGGGGCGGTTCGCCACGGTCCTGATCGCCGCCCTGACCTGTGGCCTGGTCTGGCAGACAATCCTCGTCCTGGGCTTGGTCGCCCGCGAACAGGCAAGCCTGCGTTGGTCGGTACTGCGCGATGCGTTGTGGTTGCGGGCCCCTTCGGACGACCGAGGTCGGCGGGGAGGCGGACTGTGGTGGTGGGTGGCGGTGTTCGCGCTCGGCTTCCTGCTGGTGCAACTCGTCCCCACCGGCCTGTCCGAGCCGTCCGACCGCAGCCTCGGCGCGTTCCTGGAATCGACCGAAGGACAGGACTACGTCAGCGGCGCGTGGGGGTGGCTGGCGCTGGTCGCCGTGATGATGACGTTCAACAGCGTCCTGGGCGAGGAACTCCTCTTCCGTGGTCTGCTGTTGCCGCGCATGCGCGGGGCCTTCGGCCGGCACGACTGGTGGGTGAACGGTCTGCTCACCGGCCTGTATCACGTGCACCAACCGTGGTCCATGCCCGGCGCGGCGGTGGCCGGCGGCCTGTTCGCCTACCCGAGCAAACGATTTCGCAGCGCGTGGATGGGAATCGCGATCCACTCGATCCAGAACGTCGTCCTGATCGTGCTGATCCTCGCCCTGGTCGTGCGCTGAACCGGCCCTCGCCGTGTACGGTCCTCTGCACCGCCCTGCTCCTCACCGCCCTCGCGCACCGGCGACGCTCGGCCGGCACCTGCCCCCGCTGCGGCCGAACCCACGCCGCCGCCGACCACGACGTGTCGCTCGTGCATCCGTCGCCGTCGACCGCGTCCCGCCGAACCAGGAGAACCCGGCGCGGAGCGACCGGCCGGACCCCGGACTCGTAGGGGACGCGCGACCAGCCCCGTAGGAAGCCGAGCACCGGTCGGCCCGACCGGTCGCATGCCCGCTACGCGGTCACGGTCGGGCCGTCCGCTACGCGCCCGGGATGCACGTCCGCTACGCGC